>CAMAHO010000068.1 GCA_945834545.1 uncultured Lachnospiraceae bacterium
AGAGCACTTGACTTTTAATCAAGTTGTCGGGGGTTCGAATCCCCCGTGTCTCATTTTAACTGGCTTCGAAATTGTTCGAAGCTTTTCTTTTTGCAAAGGAATAAGACTGCCCTGAAGTAACTATTCGAAACAGGCGTTTTCTATAGTGTATAAGGAAATAACAGAAAGATGAGGTCGAAGAATACTATGAATAATACACAGGAAACAGAGCAGAACAAAATGGGAGTCTTGCCGATTGGCAAGCTGATTATCACAATGTCTCTGCCCATGATGATCTCTATGCTGGTGCAGGCTCTATATAATATAGTAGATAGTGTCTTTGTGTCCAAGATTGGGGAGGAAGCCTTGCGAGCTGTTTCCTTGGCATTTCCGATTCAAGCCCTGATGATAGCCACGGCAACAGGTACAGGGGTGGGTATCAATTCCCTGGTTTCAAAATCCTTAGGAGAAAAAAATTGGGATAAGGCAAATAAGGCATCAAACAATGCTGTTTTTGTAGAGTTTTGCAGCTTTCTGGTGTTTATCCTGGTGGGCTTGTTTGTAAGCAAACCGTTTTTTGCAAGTCAGACACAAAACCTTCAGGTGCAGGAATACGGCGTGATTTATCTAACCATATGCTGTTGCTTTAGCATTGGTATTTTCATGCAGATTACCTTTGAACGTCTTTTGCAGGCCACCGGAAAAACCTTTTATACTATGTTTACCCAGGGTATTGGAGCAATCGTGAATTTAATTCTGGATCCAATCCTCATTTTTGGATATCTGGGCTTTCCTAAGATGGGAATCGCAGGTGCGGCAACGGCCACAGTGATTGGACAGATGGTTGCCGGTGCATTGGCCATCTTTTTTCAATTCCATTACAATAAGGAATTGCATATCTCATTGAAAGGCTTTCGACCGGATGGTGGTATTATTGCAAATATCTATAAGGTGGGTGCTCCCTCCGTTGTCATGCAGGCAATTGGTTCGGTTATGACCTACGGCCTGAATATGATTTTGGGTGCCTTTGATATGGCTCAGACGGCTTTTGGAGTGTATTTTAAGCTGCAAAGCT
This sequence comes from uncultured Lachnospiraceae bacterium, assembly GCA_945834545.1. Taxonomy (GTDB): domain Bacteria; phylum Bacillota; class Clostridia; order Lachnospirales; family Lachnospiraceae; genus Acetatifactor. The sequence continues at coordinate 1,055 of CAMAHO010000068.1, forward strand.
TTATCTTTATGCCGGTATTCGGCTTGAATAACGGAGTGATTCCGATTATTGCCTACAACTATGGTGCAAAGAATAAGAAGAGAGTGGTTGAAGCAATTAAGGTGGCTGCAATCTATGCGGTGTCTATTATGACCTTTGGCATCTTGGTTATGCAGCTGTTTCCGGATAAGCTGCTGGGATTGTTTGAGGCGGACAGCACCTTGCTCGGCGTGGGAATTCCGGCACTTCGTATCATTAGTACAAGCTTTTTGTTTGCAGGCTATTGTATTGTGGTAGGCTCTGCTTTTCAGGCCTTGGGAAACGGCATATACAGCATGATTGTTTCCATTGCCAGACAGCTGGTGGTGTTACTTCCGGTAGCATACCTTTTGTCCCTCAGCGGCAAGGTGGAGCTTATCTGGCTGTCTTTCCCTATTGCAGAGCTAATGAGTGTGGCTATGACTACCTTTTTTCTGATTCGCATGAATAAGACGATTATCAGCAAGCTGTAGTAAGACTGGGAGAAGAGTGGAACTTTGCTGAAGAAAAAGAGCTCTTGCATAAATTGGTTAAGTATGATAAACTAAACAAGTTCGCGAGAGCGACTACATAGGTGAGCGGGCGTGGCGGAATTGGCAGACGCGCCAGATTTAGGTTCTGGTGGTAACCCCGTGCAGGTTCAAGTCCTGTCGCCCGCAGGATTGATAAAAATAGGGAGGTAGCAGAGTGCTACCTTCCTATTTTAATCGAAGCTGCGCGGACGGCCTTAAACCTGCCGGTTCAAGGTCTCCGCTTCGCTTCGGTCGGTGCAGGCCGAGGTCATTCAGACCTCGTGCACCCTGTCGCCCGCGAAAACCCTCAAGAGAACCTGCCGGTTCAAGGTCTCCGCTTCGCGACCGTCGGTGCAGGCCGAGGTCATTCAGACCTCGTGCACTAGAATAAAGCCAATAAAACGAAATTCAAAACGAAAGAATCCAATTTGAAGAGAAAAGTATAGCTTTTTGGTAGAAATGAAAGTATAATCAAAGTAGAGAGAGACAACCGATATTAACATAGACATCTTAGAAAGGCAAAAGATAATGAATATTCCTTTTTTTTTAAATAAAAAAGACGACAAGACAGAAAATAAGAAAGAACCACTAACAATAGAAAGGGACGTTGCAAACCCAGTGGAGACAATTGAAACTCACGAGACAAAACAGGAGGAAGACGCACAACCAAAGCCCCAGAAGAACCACTACTACATTGCAGATTTCTACAGAAATGCTGCCCTGTATTTAATGCTTTCTGATTTTTTGGAGCATATACCGGAGTGGTTTTATGAGGATGTGGAGTTTTCGGCAGCCTATGGTTCCTTTCCAAATTGCATCTGGAATGGTGGAAGAACTTTACTGGGGGACATTAATAAAACTCGAATGATAAAGACTGTGGAGGAATTTAACAAGAGGGGAATCGCGGTGCGATATACCTTTACCAATCCTCTGATAGAGAAGAAGCATCTGGATGACATTTTTGCCAATATCTGCATGGAGGTTGCAAACAATGGCTTAAATGAGGTGCTTGTAAATTCCCCGGTGCTTGAGGAGTATATTCGAGAGAAGTATCCAAATTTCAAGCTGATTTCCTCCACCACCAAGTGTCTTATGTCGTTGGATCAGATCAATGCAGAGCTTGACAAGGATTACTATCTGGTGGTATTGGATTCTTCCTTAAATAATAAGGAAGAGATTTTTACCATTCCTAAGAGAGACCGCCTGGAAGTTTTGGTGGATCATGGCTGCAGGGTGGATTGCCCCAATAGGCAAGCCCATTATATAGCTAGTGCTCAAGCACAGCTAAATTACGATGTTTGCCAGTTCCTTCACTGCCCTCACGTTGAGAGAACCTTTGAACAGCTAAAACAAAATGGCTCATTTATTACCAGGGAGATGATTACAGGAAAGTATAATGAGGCTGGCTTTAGGCACTTTAAATTAGATGGAAGAAGCTTTGGAAACGAAAAATTATTAGATAGTCTGATGTACTATTTCGTGAAACCGGAATATCAGGACAAAATGAGGGGAATCATTCAAAAAGAGATTTATGACAGATTTAAGGAGATGTAGTTATGGTGGCTATTTTACAGTTAGGTTTATTGATTCTTGGTTTTGTGATGCTTATGAAGGGAGCAGACTGGTTTGTGGAAGGGGCTTCCCAGACAGCAGACCGATTGGGTGTTCCCCAGCTGGTAGTGGGTTTGACAATCGTGGCAATGGGCACCTCCTTACCGGAGGCAGCAGTCAGTGTTAACTCTGCGTTAAAGGGAAATGCCGGGATTACCATTGGCAATGTGGTGGGCAGCAACATTATGAATGTTCTGTTGATATTAGGACTAACGGCCGTGGTTTGCGTTATTCCTGTACAAAAGAGTACCGTGCGGTATGAAATTCCCTTCACCTGCCTCATTACCTTGATATTAGTGGGAATGGGAGCCTTTGACCATCAGATTTCCAGGGCAGAAGGCTTGATACTATGGGGGCTTATGCTCATCTATCTGGCTTATCTCTTGCGGATGACGAAGAAAGGAAATGCAGGGCAAGAGGAAGAAAATCATAAGAAGGAGCCTTGGTGGAAACTGATTCTTATGATGATTGTAGGGGTTGCGTTTATTAAGTTCGGAAGCGACTTCACTGTAGATTCTGCCAGTGAGCTTGCCAGAATGATGAAGATGAGTGACCGCTTGATTGGACTTACCATCATTGCTTTTGGCACCTCTTTGCCGGAGCTTGTGACATCGGTGACGGCAGCCAGAAAGGGAAAAACCGATATTGCTGTGGGAAATATTGTGGGCAGCAATATTTTCAATATCTTATTTGTAGTAGGGACTGCCGCTTTGATTATTCCGGTTGAGTACACTGCCAATTTTGTAATCGACGGATTGGTGGCAGTGGCAACTATGGTATTATTGTGGCTTTGTGTCATACGGGATCACAGTATCAAAAAGACAGAAGGAGCAATTTTGCTCATTGCTTATTTGGGATATTTTGCATATCTTATTATGCAGGGTTGATAGGCACTTATTCCGGGAGGGGTGTGAGTGATGAAAAGGGTTACGTTGATAGGGTATTATGTGGTATCAGGGCTTATGATTCTGTTATGCCTTTATGCCTTCTTTGCCTTTGGAGTCGATATTAAAAGGTTGAATTCCTTTCCAAGATCGATAAAGCAGACTACGGTGGGGATGACCAAGATTGAAAACGCGGAAGCCTTTGGGGGAAAGAGTGAGTTATATTATTTCTCTTTGGGGAATATTACTCAGGATTATAATACCTTGTATGTGTATACTGTGAATCAAAATGTCTCCATCATGATTGGTGATGAGATAATCTACACCTGCAGTGCGGACAAAAAAGGTCTGTATACGGGTACCACAGGGAAAATGTGGCACAAATTAAAGCTTGCACCTGAGGATGCAGCAAAGATTATTTCCATAGAGTGCGTGGCTTGTTTTCAGGATGCCAAGGGAATTAAACCTGTGATCTATTTTGGGGAGGAATACGACATCAAGTGGCAGATAGTAAGTAAGGAGATGCTTGCTTTGCTTTTGTGCCTGGGTGTGACTGTAACCGGTATCATACTGTTTTTCACCGAGTTGATTAAGAAAAAAATGGGGGCCGGCAATGAGGCTCTGTATTATGCCGGAGTCTTTGTGACCTTAAGCGGTCTCTGGAAAATTACACAGCTGAGTTCCACGGCGGTGTTGTTTGACTGGGTACCCAGGTTTTCTGTTATGACCTACTTCTGCCTTATGCTGGTAGTCATTCCTTATCTATTGTCTGTTAAGGCTATGCTTCAGGGAACGGGTAAAATCTGGTATGTTCCCATGCTATTTAATTTGGTATTCACCGTTTTGAGTCTGCTTCTTCTGGTATTTGGGTACTTTGAGCTGAAACAGACAGTTGTGATTATTTGTGTCTCGCTGGCACTGACGTTTCTGGTGGTTTTTGTACAGATTTTTAAAAAGATGCGAGAAAACGGAAAAACAGAATTACTGCGACTGATTATGATAGAGAATATATCCTGTTGCTTCTGGTTTGTATTTGATGCACTGTATTTTTATCTGACAAAGGGTTCGGAAACCTCCACTTTGGGTATTCTGGGAATTGTTGTTTATTTGGTTATGATGATTCGCTCTTCGGTGATTCGGTCCAGCCGGATGATGGAGGTTGGGGTTCATGCCAAGAACTTTGCCAAACTTGCTTTCCGCGATATGATGACAGGGTTTTTCAACCGGGCAGCATATGCAGATTATTTAGATAATAATCGATACCCGTTAAAGGATACGGTGGTGCTGTTGTTTGATTTGAACAACTTAAAAAAGTGCAATGATACTCTTGGTCATGTCAAAGGAGACGAATACATAAAGAGCAGTGCAGGTATTATCGAGGAGTGTTTTAGCGGGTTGGGAGATTGCTTCCGTTTGGGAGGCGATGAATTTGTGGTCATTTGCCCTAATGCAAATCGAACTACAGTAGTGGAGCGATGCGATGTATTAGAGTCTAAGGTCTCAAAGTACAATCAGGCATCAAAGGATATTAAAATGGGTATCGCCTATGGATATGCCTGGTACGAAGAAGGAAAGGATACGCATTTTGAAGATATCATTAAGCGAGCGGATGCGATGATGTATGGAACCAAAAAGCGCATGAAACAGGAAAACGCATAAGTTGTCAAGGATGTGAGGAATGGGATGAAGAAAATAATTTTATCGTTATATATCGGATGTATATCGGTGGTTGTTATGTTCATAGTTCTCTACAGTGCTTCTGGCAATTCTATGGTTTGGCTGGAGGGGAGCAGGCAAAGTTTGACTCAGCCCCAAAGCGTTTTGATTGTGGAAGGAGAAACGAGAGAGGACGAACCTAAGGAATGCTTTCACTTTCAAATGACCGATAGCTGGGTGGAGAGAGGACATCTTATTTTCTATGCCGTACATCAGGATGTCAAGGTCACTCTAGGGGATAGGACTCTTTACCAAATGACCAGGGATTATAAGAATGCCTTTGGTAAAACGCCGGGAGGAGTATGGGTTGACATTCCCATTTGGCCTGAGTATTTGGGGAGGGAGCTGGTGGTGGAGCTGACGCCCGTCTATGCCGCATCAAGAGGATATATCCCTACATTTTATGTAGGTGAGAGAAATACTGTGTTGGGAGAGCTTTTGTCAAAAGAATCAGTTACCATGCTGTTATGTATACTATGTATCATAATCGGAGCTGCTTGTTGCTTTTTTATATTTATTAATCGTAAAAACACAGAAATTGATAAAAATCCGGTTCATGTGGGTGTTTTTGCTATGTTGGTCGGAACATGGAAACTGACTGATCTAAGCATACTGAAGTTGATTGCATCGGATTATCCCGGGGTGTATTTGATTCCCTTTGCTTGTCTGGCATTGATGCCGGTGCCTTTTATTTTGTATTTCCAAAGTCTATGCAAGGAAAGCCGGAATCTGCGGGTATGGTACATATTATGTGCAGCCGATGAAATACACTGTCTAATCATTATTACCCTGCAGTATTTTAATGTGTTTGATTTCAAACAAACGCTTTATGGAAGCTGGTTGATGATTGCTGTAGGACTAGCTGCTATTTTGATTATTGTTGTGAAGGAAGGGAGAAGGTATAGCTTTTCCGGTCAATTAAAGCTTTGTCTGGCAGGAGTGGGACTATGTATCATAGGAACCATAGTAGATATATACATCTACAGCAGGGAGCATATGGTGAAGTCCTCAAACTATGGAATTCTCTTTTTTATTGCGTATATTATCATTGTCTGTATCAATATTGGGAAACAGGCGTTGGCTCTGGTGGATGTGGGCCAGAAAACCCATACCTATCAGATTCAGGCTTTTCATGATAAGCTCACAGGCTTGTATAATCGTACTGCACTGGAAACAGATTTGCAGATGTTAGATTTTATGGACAGTAAGGTGATTCTAGTGACCTTTGACCTGAATAACCTGAAGAAATGTAACGACACCTTTGGCCATGAAAAAGGAGACCAATATATCAAAGACAGCGCAGCTATTATTTCAGAATGCTTTTCTCCTATGGGAAAAGTTTATCGGGTAGGAGGAGACGAGTTCAACTGTCTTATTGAGAATGGTGCGTTGGCCGAGTGTAAGAAGGCAGTGGCAGTGTTACGAGAGCGCTGCGTGGATTATGATGCAGAGGGAAAGAACCCTGAAATACATATGAGCATCGCAGTAGGGTATGCAATGTATGACAGAAGAATTGATTACAGTTACACGGATACCATGAAGCGTGCAGACAAGATGATGTACGACAATAAGGCAAAATTAAAACTTTTGGAAGCAAAGCTGTAAAAGCAATTTGAGCCGTCCTTTGGGTGCGGCAGAAAGGAGATTGTTATGAGACGACAAGGCGTTTTGATGCCGATATTCAGCCTTCCCTCTCCGTATGGGATAGGTACCTTTGGAAAGGAAAGCTATCGGTTTGTAGATTTTCTTAAGGCAGCAGGTCAAAGATTGTGGCAGATTCTGCCTCTGGGACCTACCGGGTATGGGGCCTCTCCCTACCAATCCTTTTCTACCTTCGCAGGAAATAGCTATCTCATTGATTTAGAGCTTTTGGTAGAGGAAGGGTATCTGACGAAAGAGCAATGTGATTCCTTTGATTTTGGGGAGGATTTGAACCAAATTGATTATGAGAAATTATACATTGCCAGGGATGCAGTCTTAAGGCTGGCTTTTGCAAAGGCAGTGGAGCTGGAAGTTGAGGAGACAGTCCGGTATCAGAGATTTTTGGAAAAGAACGCCGAGTGGCTGGAAGATTTCGCCCTGTTTATGGCTCTCAAAGGTACCTTTGGCGGCAAGTGCTTTTTGGAATGGGACGAAGAAATCCGCTTCCGTAAGAAGGAGGCTCTGGATCATTACAGACAGGAGCTTTCCTGTGAAATCAGGTATTATGAGTTTGTGCAGTTTCTGTTCTTCACACAGTGGAGAGCGTTAAAGGAATATGCCAATGAGGCGGGAATTGAGATTGTAGGGGATATTCCTATCTATGTAGCCTTTGACAGTGCAGATACCTGGGCTTGCCCGGATTTGTTTTTGCTGGATGAGGATGGCAATCCTAAGGGAGTGGCGGGTTGCCCGCCGGATGCCTTTTCGTCCACCGGTCAGCTTTGGGGAAATCCCTTGTATGACTGGAAATATCACCGTTTTACCGGCTTTGAATGGTGGATTCGTCGCATGGCTCATTGTTATGAACTGTATGATGTAGTGCGAATTGACCACTTCAGAGGCTTTGACGAGTACTGGTTTGTGCCCTATGGCGATGAAACAGCACAAAATGGTCACTGGGAAGAGGGACCGGGACTGGAGCTATTTGAGGCAATTGAGGAGAAACTGGGCAAAAAACAGGTGATTGCTGAGGATTTGGGTTTTTTAACAGAGAGTGTTATCAAGCTGGTGAAGGACTGTAACTTCCCGGGAATGAAGATTTTGCAATTCGCCTTTGCGCCTTGGCAAAACAGTGTGTACCTTCCTTTTTTGCATATTCAGAATTGTGTGGTCTACACTGGTACCCATGATAATGAAACGACTCTGGGCTTTATTCAAAGCAGAAATGAAGAGGAGAGAGCCTTCTTGGAGGAGTATCTTGGCTGCAAGGGAGAGAAGGAGCTGTTGTGGGCATTGATTAGGGCAGCCATGGGAAGTGTGTCAGACACCTCCATCATCCCTATGCAGGATTTCCTGGAATTAGGAAATGAAGCCAGAATCAATACGCCCTCTACCTTTGGAGAAAACTGGAAGTGGCGTATGGATAAGGAGGCTCTCACCACAGAGCTGGCAGATCGAATGCACTATCTTACCAGGATGTATGGCAGAATTTAAGAGAACTGTAAGCGGGTATGCTTATGGTATAGATTACGCTTAGAGGCTATTAAGGAAAGGCATAAGAAGTATAAATGGAAATTGAACGTAAATTCTTGATACAGAATCTTCCGGAAAATCTGGGGGAATATCCTTGCAGAGAGATTGAACAAGCCTATTTGAATACAAACCCTGTTGTTCGTGTGCGAAAGGAAGATGACAAATATTACTTAACCTACAAGGGAAAGGGAATGATGGCCAGGGAGGAACACAATCTGGCACTGAATGAAGAGAGTTATTATCATCTTCGGGATAAGGCAGACGGGAATATCATTTCTAAGAAAAGGTATTTGATTCCCTTGACAAATCCGGGGTTTCAGGAGGGTTTCCCTACTCCACCCGAGGATTACACTCTAACGATAGAGCTGGATGTATTTCAGGCACCCTTTACCCCTCTTGTTCTTGCAGAGGTGGAGTTTGGAAGCAAGTCAGCTGCGGAAGCCTTCTTACCACCCAGTTGGTTTGGGGAGGAGGTTACTTATAAAAAGGAGTATCATAATTCCTATATGGCATCCGTGAAGCTTTCATCCTTACATTAGCTTGAGAAAGGGGTTTGTATGAAATGTGCAAAAGTGCATTTGTGTGAATAAACAAAGATGTATCGGGCACACAATTCCAATAGGGGAGTACTATTTTGACAACAGATTTGAAACAGGAAGCCCATTGGCTTTAGACAATGGGTAGTTCACGAATTATTGAGGAATAGAAAGAAAGGTTGAGAAGATGGAACAAAAGTTAGCGATTTTTTTGGCAGATGAATTTGAGGAAATTGAAGGCTTGACAGTAGTAGATATTTGCAGGAGAGCAGGGCTTGAAATCGATATGGTTTCTATTTCAGAAAGCCTTACAGTGACTGGCTCCCACAAGATTGAGGTAAAAGCGGATAAGCTGCTATCCCAGGTTGATTTCACGGAGTATGATATGTTGGTGTTACCGGGAGGTTTGGGTGGTACAAAGCGCCTTGGAGACTGCAAAGCTTTGATGAAACAGGTAGATGATTTTGTTGCAAAGAATAAGTGGATTGCCGCAATCTGCGCGGCCCCCACGATTTTTGGTAAACGAGGCTTATTACAGGGCAAAAAGGCAGGCTGTTATCCCGGCATGGAAGATGGCTTGCTTGGAGCAAAGGTTTCTATGGATGAGGTATCTGTAGACGGAACAATCATTACCTCCAGAGGGATGGGAACTTCGATAGCCTTTGCTCTTAAGATTGTGGAAGTATTTGCCGGGAAGGAGACAAC
>CAMAHO010000069.1 GCA_945834545.1 uncultured Lachnospiraceae bacterium
TAGAATAAAAGAGTGAAGGCTGCTGAGAACCTTCACTTATATATTACGAATTCCAGTTTGCAGAGGTAATAAGATTGGTTGATATCACTTAGAAAGGGGAACGGTACTTTTCGGTTATGGAGAGTACCGTTTTTCAAATGTTGGGTCCTAAAATGATCTTTGTAGCTTTGGGAACATTTTTCTAAAAAGGGAGTATAAATATACAAATCCGTGGCGGGTACACAATTCCGATATGGAAGTTATTTAATAGAACTATCGTTCTGAGTTGTATCGGTGTCGCATTCTCCGGTCTGTTCAGAATTCCGCGCCAAATCTCCGGTCTGCAGGATATCCAGGGAAGCAATGGTGTGGCGGTTGGTGACAACCCCATAGAGCCAGATGTAAACCCAGATGAGAATGGGGATAAATATAGTGGCGAACAGGCAGCTGATGAAAAGTCCCTGAGGAAGCTCGTCTGCAATCAGTGCAACCACAAAAAAGGCAAGATACATAATCCCAAGCAGAACAAGGCCAACAATGGCAGCAATCTGCTTATGCTTGCGCTTTGCTTTCTCAGCTTGCTTTTCTGTTGAATCGGACATAATAAGCCCTCTCTTTCTTATAATATGGTGTCGGTAGGTATCATAACATGAAAGTTTGTGAGAGACAACGGTTGTAATGCATTTTAGGTGTTGTCTAAAAATACATTTTGGTATATACTATCACTTATGAAAAGAAAACTGTCGTAGAAAGGTTTGGAAGAGAAAATGGCTTTATTAGACCACTGGAAAAAAATTGCTTACGACGAGACCGTAGGCAGCGATAAATTACAGAAAATCTGGGGCTCTTATTTTGCTAGAGAGAAGGATATGTACCAGAAACTGCTCAGTGAGCCTGAAAAATATGCAAAGGGAACCGTAAAGGAGTTGGCTGAGGCTTTCGGTCAGGATATCATGACCATGACCGGGTTCTTAGATGGTATCAATGACAGCTTAGTGGAGAAGAACCCCATTGAGACTATGGAAGAGGATACGGAAGTAAATCTTGTGTTTGACCATGCACTTCTTTACAAGAATATGGTTGCAGCTCAGGCTGACTGGCTGTACAACCTTGAAGAGTGGGACAAGTACTATGATGAGGCTACCAAGAAGCAGCTTTACAAGGAACAGAAAATATCCACTACCATTGTAAAGGAAGCAAAGGTATATCCCAATGACCCTTGCCCTTGCGGAAGCGGCAAGAAATACAAAAAGTGCTGCGGTAGAAAGTAAGATAAGCATAAAAAGACTTTTCCAAGGGATTGGGAAGGTCTTTTGCCGTATATATGGAGGTATCATTCTTTAACAGACTGTGGCCTAAACAACCAGGCCCTCTTAAGAAAGGCGGAGTGTACATATGAAGAAGCTGGAAGAGTATGTTAGAAGTATCCCGGATTTTCCCGAGGAAGGCATTATTTTCAGAGACGTTACCAGTGTATTACAGGATGCAGATGGATTTCATCTGGCTGTGAATACCATGCAGGAGCTTATCAAGGATTTGGACTATGATGTGGTAGCCGGTGCAGAATCCAGAGGATTTATATTTGGAGCCCCCCTGGCATATAATAATGGCAAACCGTTTGTGTTAATCCGTAAACAGGGGAAGCTGCCCTGTGAGACAGTCAGCCAGGAATATGAGTTGGAATATGGCACGGCTGTGATTGAGATGCATAAGGACAGCATCAAGCCCGGACAGAAGGTTTTATTGGTGGATGACTTGATTGCCACAGGTGGTACGACTAAGGCTATGATAAAGCTTGTGGAGAGCCTTGGCGGAGAGGTAGCCGGTGTGGTTGTGCTGATGGAGCTTGCAGGCTTGAAGGGCAGAGAGGCTCTGGCAGGCTATCGCCTGGATTCAGCAATTATTTATCCCGGGAAATAATTCTAATTATCCTTTCGGAATTGTGTACCTATGGCGAGTTTGTATATTTACTTGCAGACCGTGTAGCACCGTCGGTCCTTAGCGAGCGTACTTTGCTCGCTTACGTACCGCTACGGTGCGATTCGAGCGAAAGCGCGTCTGCAAGTAAATATACAAACTCGCCATAGGTACACAATTCCGAAATGGGAGAGTAATAAAAACAGTGAGTAAGGGCTGAGAAGATATGACAGAAGAGAAGAAGGAAGATATTTTCGAAGGTGGAAGATTAGAAAAAGCGCCGGAATTTGTGGCTCCTGAACAGCTATACCAGGAGCTTATTCGTCGTATGAAGAAATATCACCCAAGTGATGATTTTTCGGCCATAGAAAAGGCTTATTCCATTGCCCATAAAGCCCACGAAAATCAGTTCCGTAAGTCCGGCGAGCCCTATATCATTCATCCCCTGAATGTGGCTATTATTTTGGCAGACTTGGAGATGGATAAGGAGACGATTATTGCCGGTATCCTGCATGATGTGATTGAGGATACGGTTATGACCATGGACGAACTCATACACGAGTTTGGACCGGATGTGGGACTTCTTGTAGATGGCGTGACAAAGTTAGAGAAGATTCCCCTTTCCTCCAATGTAGACCAGTCGGATGCAAAGCTGGAGATGCAGGCAGAGAATCTGCGAAAGATGTTCCTTGCCATGGCGAAGGATATCCGTGTCATCATGATTAAGCTGGCTGACCGCCTGCATAATATGCGAACCCTTCAGTACAAGGATGCGGAGGGGCAGCAGCGTATCGCCAGGGAAACCTTGGAAATCTATTGTCCCATTGCCTCCAGACTGGGTATCAGCAAGATTAAGATTGAATTGGACGACTTGTCCCTCAAATATTTAGAGCCGAATGTGTATTACGATTTGGCAGAAAAGATTGCCCTGCGAAAGAGTGAGAGAGAGGGCTATATTCAGGGTATTGTGGAGGAAGTGAAAAAGCACATTGAGGATGCCGGCATCAAGGCCTCTGTCAGTGGGCGCGTAAAGCATTTCTTCAGTATTTATAAGAAGATGAAGAATCAGAACAAGACCATAGATCAGATTTATGACTTGTTTGCAGTGCGTATCATTGTAGAAAATGTAAAGGATTGCTATGCTGCTCTGGGTGTCATGCACGAGCAGTATAAGCCCATTCCGGGCAGATTTAAGGACTATATCGCCATGCCCAAGGCCAATATGTACCAATCGCTTCATACCACCCTGATTGGTACCACAGGGCAACCCTTTGAGATTCAGATTCGTACCTTTGAGATGCACAAGGCAGCAGAATATGGTATTGCTGCCCATTGGAAATACAAGGAGGCCTCCGACGGAAAGCGAGTGGAAGGCCAAGAGGAAGAGAAGCTGGTATGGCTTCGTCAGATTTTGGAGTGGCAGAGAGATATGTCTGACAACAGGGAGTTTATGAATTCCCTGAAAAATGACCTGGACTTATTCTCCGAAAATGTATACTGCTTTACTCCTACAGGGGAAGTGAAAAATCTCCCCTCCGGTTCTACCCCGATTGATTTTGCTTATGCCATTCATTCGGCTGTAGGAAATCGCATGGTGGGAGCCAGAGCCAACGGAAAGTTAGTTAACATCGACTATCAGATTCAAAACGGAGACCGGATTGAAATCGTCACATCCCAGAACGCCAAGGGACCCAGTCGAGACTGGCTGAATATTGTAAAGAGCACCCAGGCCAGAAATAAGATTAACCAGTGGTTTAAGCAGGAGGACAAGGAGGACAATGTCCAGAAGGGCAAGGAAGCCCTGGCTGCCTACTGTAAAAACAAGAGCATAAATATCTCAGAGCTGTTGACCTCAGATTACATGGATGCCATCATGCGAAAGTATGGGTTCCGGGACTGGGAGGCAGTCTTAGCAGCGATGGGACATGGAGCACTTAAGGAAGGGCAGGTTGTCAATAAGCTTTTAGAGTATTATGACAGAGACCATAAGAAGGTCATGTCCAACGAGGAGGTGCTCGCAAGCATTGCAGAGGCAGGAAGTAATATCAACAGACCTATGCAGGCAAAGAGCAAGAGCGGTATTATTGTAAAGGGAATTGCAGATTTATCAGTCCGCTTTTCCAAGTGCTGTTCTCCTGTGCCCGGGGATGAAATCGTAGGCTTCGTCACTCGTGGAAGGGGTATTTCCATCCACAGGAGCGATTGCATTAATATGATGAGCCTTCCGGAGATAGAGAGGGTTCGCTTGATTGACGCAGAGTGGCAAAGAGAAGAGGGCGTTAAGGAAAGCTATTTGGCAGAGCTTACCATCTTTGCCAACGACAGAAGCGGTTTGCTTGCAGACCTGTCAAAAACCTTTACAGAGAAGAATATCAATATTATTTCCCTGAATACCAGGACCAACAAACAGGGGCTGGTTACCATGCAGACCTCCTTTGAGATTAAGAGCAGAGAGGAACTGAGCAGGGTTGTAGAGAAGCTGCGTCAGATTGACAGCATCATAGACATTGAAAGGACGAATGGGTAAATGGCGGATATCAAGATAGGAAGCATTGTACTTGGAACCTGTTCCACCAACACATATTTCTTATACCGTGAGGGGAATCCCGACACCATAGTAATTGACCCGGCGGATTATGGGGAGGTGATTTATGAGAAACTGGAAGGCAAGGGAATGAAGCCTGTGGCCATTATGCTGACTCATGGTCATTTCGACCATATTTGGGGAATTGAGGGCCTGCAAAAGGCAATGGAAAAGCGTGGGCAGGCAGCATTGCAGGTATATGCTTGTAAAGAGGAGGAAGCACTCCTTTCGGATGCCTCCAAGAATGTGTCCGCTATGGCCGGAAGAGCCTATACCTTAAAGCCGGATGTATTGCTTGAAGACGGGGAAAAGGTGACCGTGGCAGGAATCACATTACAGATGATAGCTACCCCCGGTCATACAGCAGGGGGAGCCTGCTATTATGTGGAGGAAGCAGGCTTTCTCATAAGCGGAGATACCCTGTTTGCAGAGTCTGTGGGAAGGACAGATTTTCCCACAGGAAGTATGTCTACCCTGGTTCGTTCCATCAAGGAAAAGTTATTTACCTTGCCGGAGGAAACCAAGGTTTACCCGGGGCACGGACCCTCTACTACCATTGGATATGAGAAGGAGAATAATCCTTTCTGTGGGTAGCGTAACAAAGAGATGTATCAAGAATCTGTCTCGAAAGGGACAGATTTTTTGCTTACAGGACGTGCAGCAAGTCATGGGTAGAATATAAGGGGCTTTTACTTACGAATATCATTTGAACAAGCCGATTGGAGAGAATCAGAATGACACAAGATATCACGATGTACTGTAATATAGAGCAGATGGAATATGATTTAAATGCCATCGTGAAGGCGTTTTTCCCCGGGAAAAATGTAAGCTTTACTTCCGGAGAGGAAGCAGAAAAGCAGGCAGATATCGCCCTGTATGTGGGGGTGGAAAACCAGGCAGATATTGTATCTATTGATAGAGAGGAAAACCAGAGGGCTTCCTTCCTTCGCATAGAGGAGACAAGTTTTACTTATTTCCCGGAGGAGTATCCGGCGACCACACTTAAAAACTCGCTCAAAAGCTTCCTCTATGTGTCTTTAAGAGAGTACACAGGGAAGGATTTGCCTTGGGGGAATCTGACAGGAATCCGCCCTACCAAAATAGCTTACGGAATGTTGGAGCAGGCTGTCTGTGAAGAGGAGATTGTCACCAGGATGAAGCAGGAGCATTTTGTGAGTGAGGAGAAGGCCAGACTGAGTGTGGATATCGCCAAGCGGGAGAGAAGCTTCTTAAAGGAGCTGCATTACGAGGATGGCTACAGCCTTTACATTGGAATCCCTTTCTGCCCAACCACCTGCATGTATTGTTCCTTTACCTCCTTTCCTATTGCCAGATTCAGAAAGGAAGCAGATGCCTATGTAGACTGTCTGATTCGGGAAATGGAATTTGTGGCAGAGACTTACAGGGACAAAATTTTAGATACAGTTTACATTGGCGGTGGTACACCTACCACCTTGGAGCCGGAGCAGCTGGATAAACTCCTAAGCAATTTAAAGAGATTGTTTGATTTCTCTACCGTAAAGGAGTTTACCGTGGAGGCAGGCCGTGCAGACAGCATTACCAGAGAGAAGCTTCAGGTGCTAAAAAAATACCAGGTCACCCGTATCTCCGTAAATCCCCAGACCATGAAGCAGGAGACCTTGGACTTAATCGGCAGGAGGGCTACTGTAGAGCAGGTTTTGGAAGCCTACAGCCTAGCCAGGGAGGAGGGGTTCGACAATATCAACATGGATTTGATTTTGGGTCTCCCGGGTGAAAACGAAGAGGATGTGAAGCACACCATTGAGGAGGTTGTGAAGTTAGCTCCCGACAGCTTAACCGTCCACTCCCTTGCCATCAAGAGAGCCTCCAAGCTAAACGCTTGGGTGAAGGAGAACGGGATCTCCTATCTCAACAATACTGACGAAACCATGAAGATAGCGTCAGAAGGTGCAAAACAGCTGGGAATGAAGCCCTACTACCTATACCGCCAGAAAAACATGTCCGGCAATTTTGAGAATGTAGGCTATGCCACTGCCGGAAAATACGGAATCTATAATATTCTGATTATGGAGGAGGTTCAGACTATCGTGGCTCTGGGGGCAGGCTCGATTACGAAAAGGGTGTTTCCGGACGGTAGGATTGAACGCTGTGATACTGTGAAGGATGTGGGGCTCTATATCAGTAAAATTGAGGAAATGATTGAGCGGAAACGGAAGCTTTTGGTGGATTGATGTAAAAGCCGATACCTCACTGCTCCTGCAGGGTCAGCATAACCCGAAGGGTAAACACATGGTTTTGCGGTTCAAAGCTCCACAACCCATGATGGCGGTTGGCAATGGAGCAAATGCTTCGGCAACCGTAGCCATGGCCATCCTGTCTGGAAAGAGGCAGGCCGTTCTGCATAGTAATTTCACCGGAACAGGGGTTTTTGATTTTGGCCACCAGAGCAATTGAGAAAGGGCGCATGACAACCGGGGGACGTCAGCTTTGCGCGGACCGGAGCGAAACGGAGACAGCCGATTGAACAGGTACAGAAAAGCCGATATAGAGAAAGGAAATGTTGAGGATGCAGCTAGTGCGTTTGTGGCATTTAGAGAGAGGCATTAATGAAGCAATATAAGGTAGAGATTACAAAACATCTGATATAGAAGCACGTTTGAGAGGCGAGATATAAAAGCACGCGTTTATTTGAATTTGACGAGGTAGATAATGAACAACTCAGAATATTTGAAATATTCCGCAACTGAACCAATGACTGAACTGCGGAGAAGATTTAACGATGGTGAAAGTATATATAAGGATGTACCTGTAGAATTATCGATTGATAATGCAAGAGCTGATGTTTTGTATGTCCAATATGTTTTTGAGAATGCATATAGTGGTTATTCCTATTATGATGAAACCTTATTTAGAACAGCCTTTATTTCAGTGCTAGATGAATTGGAATCTTTGGAGCGAATCACCCCAAATGAATTGATTGATTTGATGTGTAAGCATCTATGTTTTATTTCAGATGGGCATTTATCTTTGTCAACGCAAGATTACAGAAAAGGTTTTTACAAAAAAACGCAAACCTATGTAACCGACTTGATTCTCAGCGAAATAGATGGTTGCTATTTTGATTTGCATACTGACAAGCCAGTTTCTTTTGATAACACTCTGCGTGTTTTTCCAACAATCACAAAGAATGGCACGGATGCCTATTTGTTAGGTGTCCGTAGCAAAGAACAGATTGAGGCAATATCTGTCAAAATAGGGAATGTGGAAGAAATTCTGCCTGTTCATAAAATTAAAAGCCACACAACTACGGATAAGTGCTTAGTTAAAGAATGTTATCTCGGAGATACTGCAATTATCGCTTGTTCAAGTTTTGTTGGTGATTCTGAAGAGCAAATGAATAGACTTTACGAGATAGGCAAAAAATGCCGAAATTACAAGCATGTGGTATGGGATTTGTCAAATAATCTCGGTGGTAATTCGGAGCTTCCAAAACAGTTTCTGCTCGGCCTTACTGGCGGATTTCGTGATACATTGAAATTTCTTGAATTAAGGTCAACGCTTGTTCATGCTAAGGAATATGGAAACATCCAAGATATTTCTCGACATTTCGAACAGATTTGTAACGAGCAGACCGAAAGAGCTGATTTGTTCAACGGCGAACTGCATGTAATAGTCAATGACATGGTGGCATCTTCTGCTGAAATTGCAGTTGCTTGGGCAAAAACGCTTCACGATGTTACGTTTTATGGATGTAATACGCTCGGAATCGGACGATTTGGAGAATTGTGTATTTACTATTTGCCTAATTCTAAAATTACGCTATGGTGTCCGCAAAAAGTATTCGATACAAACATCGTAGAAACAGTTGGTTTTGAACCAGACTATTGGATTGACAGCACTAATGTTGTTGGCTTCGTTCAAAATAAAATCATTTCTACTGTTCGATAAGACTCGCATTCCGGAAGAATACATGGTGGCAAACATGGCTTTATATTTCAGGTCATCCGTAGCATCAAGAAGCCTATCGATTTCATCAACAGAAAGTACGACAGGGAGTTTGTGATCTATCATCATGCGTGGAACAGTGATATCATCCCACAGAATGTGAAGTACATTCCGATAGAAAAAGCGGATGGCTGAATTATAAAGGTTGAGGGTGGTCGCTTTCAGACCATCGTCTTTCTTGGCAAGAAGAAAGTCCCTGACATCCTGACAGGTAAGCTCTTCCGGAACTTTTCCCATGTAATTCAGGAAATAGGAAACATAGTTTTTGTAGCAGTCAATAGAACGCTCTTTGAGGTTACGGATTTTTCCGGCTTCCTCAAGCTGTAATAAATATTTTTCGTACATAATAAATCCTCCATGTAAAGTCAGTAATTTCAGGTATCACTGCTTACATGGAGGTGCATTGGAATAATAAAACCGCTTGCTAAAAGAACGGTTAGGTGTTAATCTTTTCATAGGCAGTGGTAATGTCGATCCTGTTTGATTGTTGGTTGTGGTGACTTAACAATACTACTATTAGGACTTGGTTTCCACTGCTTTTTAATTTAGAGAAAGGAAAACTGCGCCACAGCCTTGGCAGACCAGCGCGCAGCGATTTTGTTCAATAAGAATTTACTAGGGAGAACTTGATATGGCATTTGTGAATGTTTGCGGCAAACAGATATATTATGAAGAGTATGGTGCAGGAAACAATCCTACATTGGTATATATGCATGGTGGTCCAGGCGAAAGCTGTCTGACATATACTTATCAAGCACAAAAATTGAGTGCACATTTTCATGTCATTAGTTTTGACCAATACGGCGTATTCCGTTCTGATGCCATTCTTGAAGAACAAAAAGCGAACGTGAAATATCATGTTGATATGATAGAACAGATGAGGATTGCACTTGGCATCAAGAGCTGGATACCGCTCGGACATTCCTTCGGTGGAATGCTTGCACTTGTTTATGCACACACTTATCCTGACAGTACCGATGCGGTAATTTACGACTGCCCTATGTGGAGTGCATTACATACCGCAAGAGCAATCGCACAAGCTACCCTGCCCTATTTTGAGCAGAACAATATAACTAAACAGATAGCACTTATCAGAGAGATACTGGAAGACGGTATTTCTCCGAAAGATTCCTTTGAAAAATCTATGAGTATTGAATGGAACGAGGAACTTGACCGTTACTGTCATGTTATAGAAATGAGCAAATATAACAGCTATATCAATGAGCATATCCCAGAGCCTATAGTCGCGGACGATTGCTGGAGAAAATATATTCCTTTCAGACAAAAGCTCTTTGATTCGGAGGACTTCTATTGTAATTACCTGCCATATCTTGCAGATATACGCAAGCCGCAGTATCTGATTGTCGGCGAATACGATATGACCTGCGGAAAATTTGAACAGGAGTGGTTTGACAAATACGCACCAAACGGCAGAACAGAGATACTTACTAACAGCGCACATCTATCGTGGTTTGAGCAGCCTGAGAAATATACCGATTTGATAACGCGTTTTGTT
>CAMAHO010000070.1 GCA_945834545.1 uncultured Lachnospiraceae bacterium
TCAATGAGCAAAGTTAGCTGCGTAGCAGCGAGAAAGCACCGTAGGTGCGACTTTGCGAATGGCGCGGCTGAACTGTTACAACTTTTTTTATTAACAGTTCAGCCATAATCTGTATCGTAGCCAAATCATGCTTGCATGGGGACAAATGTACCTGTCCCCTATGACCCCGGACTTAATCTGCATCCGGCAAAAATGTATATTTGCCATTTGCTTCGTCATACTTCTCCATTTTTAATGTTCCTTTTTTACCCGTCAGACTAGGCAGGAACTCCGGTAGCAGCATAATCTTATCCTCCACATGAAGCTCATCGTCTCCCAAGGCTACCTTTACGTCGTCAAAAAACAGAAATATCTCACCATCCTTTCGAAAATGAATTCGTCTTGCCTGCAGAGAATACTTGTTTAGCAGCTTGGACAAATCCAGAATTCTTGCGAAAATTCCGGGGTCCTCCACCGGCAAAGCCTGTCCCAAGACAGCATAGTCAAAGGTTAACCCGGTTATCTGGGGCACTCCCTGGGTTTTCACGCTGGAATTTTCCACCACATAACCATCCTTATCAAAATACATGTTGGTTCCCATAAACTCCACATAGCCCGCCAGAGCCTTTTCGTACACCGTAATCTTTATGGTATCGGGAGCCAGAATGGAAACGTCCATGACATCTACAAAGGGAATTCCCACCACGCTCTTATCCTTGTATTTCCAGGACAGGTAAAGGGAGTTGTCCCCGAAGGTGCCTCCCATTACCATCTCCTTGATTTCTTCCTGTGTGTAATGCACATTCCCTTCCACATAAACATTCTCAACGGTATATTTTTTATGAACATAAAGCGCCGTTGCAGCCACTGCCCCTAAGAGAAGCACCACCACCAGAAACCCTATCCATTTTTTTCTTCCTCTGCTAAACACTTGCTACTCTTGCTCCTAAATCTCGTAGGTCACGACATATATTTTCATAACCCCTGTATAAAAAGGCTGTGTGCTGTACCAGGGTAGAACCCTTGGCGCATAGACCGGCAAGCACCAGCGCTGCCCCGCCTCTAAGCTCCATAGCCTCTACTTCTGCGCCCTGTAGCTGTTCTATACCCTGAATTTCCACGCTCTCCTCGTCTATATCACGAATATTGGCACCCAGTTTTCTTAGCTGGGGAACGATACGAAACCGGTTTTCAAAGATTTTCTCCCGGATAATGGTCTGCCCCGTTGCCACACAGCTTGCAACCAAGGCGGCGGACTGTAGGTCCGTGGGAAACCTCGGATACACTCCTGTGATCAATTCTCCCACAGCCTTGGGTCTCTCCGGACCCTGTATATAGATGCCCTCCTCACAGCAGTTCCAAACAGCGCCCATTCGCTCTGCCACTGCAAGGGGTTCGTATAACTCTCTCCAGGGCGCCTTTTGCAAAAACACATTTCCACCTGTGGCTATGGTGGCAAAGAGATAGGTCCCGGCCACAATTCGGTCCGGAGGAATGGTGTACCTCACCCCACGAAGCGCCTTGACTCCTTCCACTCGGATACAATCACTTCCTGCTCCGGTAATTCTTGCTCCACATCGGGAAAGATACTGACACAGGGCCACAATCTCCGGTTCCGCGGCTGCCCCCTGTATCAGTGTTTCGCCCTTGGCCAAAACAGCTGCAAGCACCAGGTTTTCTGTCGCCCCTACGCTAGGTCCGGGCAACTGGATTGCCGTTCCGCAAAGCATCGCTGCAGTTGCCTGGATTCGGTCCTCTTGGTAGGAAATCGTCGCTCCCATCCGGGTTAAGCCCATAACATGATAATCAATCTTCCGATTACCAATCACACAGCCACCGATTCCGGACATACTAACCTCACCTACGGCACCAAGAAGAGCCCCCAACAAAAAGATGGAGGAGCGCATGCCTTCGGAGTATCCATCCGGGATGGCTCCGCTGTAAACCCCTGAAGAATCCAGATACAGCCCGTCTTCTTTCCAGATGGCCTTGCATCCTATGCTTTCCAAAATTTCTATCATCCGATAGACATCCGTGATTCTTGGACAATTTTCTAAAAAATTACAATCCTTCGTCAATAACGATGCAGCCATGATGGGCAGTGCTGCATTTTTTGAACCCTGTATCTTGACTGCTCCGCACAAGGGGGTACCACCATTCACAAGAATTGAGTCCATGGGCTTTCCTTACCTAGGAAAATTATTCTATTCTATGCTTTCACTTGAGACTTTGTTACCCTTCCTTGAAGCGAATGCTTTTTGCCACATTTAACACCAGTCCCACCTCAATCAGCAGAAAAATAACCGAAGAACCACCATAGCTGATAAAGGGTAAGGAAATACCGGTATTGGGAATGGTAGCCGTCACCACGGCAATATTTAAAATCGCCTGAATTGCAATATGCGCCATAACACCAACTACCAACATACCGCCAAACAAATCCGGCGCGTTGTTTGCCACAACCATCATTCTCCAAATCAAAAGTGCGAAGAGGAAAATCACCACAAAAGCTCCAAACAGGCCTAACTCCTCACAGATGACAGAGAAAATCATATCGTTTTGGGATTCCGGAAGGAACTGCAGCTTTTGCATGCTCTGACCTAGTCCCTTTCCAAAGGCACCCCCGCTTCCGATTGCATATAAAGCTTGCAGTGTCTGGAAACCGGTTCCCTGAGAATACTTCTCCGGATCCTTCCAGGCTAAAATTCTTCCTGCCCGAAAGCCGGTGATCAAATCTGTCTTAAAGATAATAAACAGTAAAATTGCGACCGCTACTACCCCTATCAAGCCAATGAGAATAAAGTATTTATAGTGGGAATTTGCCACAAAATACATCACCAGAGAGATACCATATACAATGATAGCGGAGCTTAGGTTATCTGTAATCTGCCAAATCATAACCGCAATAGGCAAGGGTGAAAATAGCATCCAGAGAAATCCCTTTTTGCCATCAATATCCCTTCCCAGCTTACACACCAGTACGGCCAGAAACAGAATCATACAAAGCTTGGAAACCTCGGCTGGCTGCAGATTAAACCCCACTCCAGGAAGCTTAATCCATCTTCTGGCCTTGTGGGATTCCACACCCAAAGGGCTTAATACCAATACTATGAGTACAGCAGACAAAATATAACCCAGGATGTAAAATTTCTTCCAAAAATCATAGGGAACACAGGAGACCACAAACATAGCAATCAATCCCAATATAACGGAAATCAGCTGCTTTCGCAGGTAATGTGACTCATTCCCGAACTCCTGTAAGGCCGAATAGGAGCTGGCGGAATAGATCATGACCAAGCCAAAGCCCAATAAGAATAGAACGATAAAGAGAAGACTGTAATCAAAATAAGCCTCTTCATTTTTGTTCTTTTTTTTATTCGGTAAAATACTCATATCGTCCTCTCTTTCCAAAACCGTACTTATTCATTATACCCCTGAATCTCTAAATAAGGAAGAATATTTTCGTAAAGCTGCCTGATGACAGGAGCGGCAATCTGTCCTCCGTAATACATTCCCTGGGGCTCATTGATGATGACGATGGCAATGACCTGAGGGTCATCTGCCGGTGCAAAGCCGATAAAGGAAGCAATGTATTTCCCGCTTCCTCTGGGAAGCTTCTGGCTGGTAGCAGTCTTGCCTCCCACCAAAAAGCCCTCTACCTTACCGTTTCCTCCGCCTCCCTCTGAAACTACCTTTTCTAAGAGAAACCGCATGGTCTCCGAGGTCTCCTGGGAAATCATGCCACTCTGTTCCGGATAGGTGAACACGACTCCCTCTCCTCCTTCGTAGACCGCCTTCACTCCCAGATGGGGTGTGATTCTTGTGCCTCCGTTGATAATGGAGGACACGGTGGTCAGTAACTGGATTGGGGTCAACTGAAAGGATTGCCCAAAGGAAACAGTAGCCAGCTCCACATTTCCCATATTCTCCTTCTGATGCATGATGGTGCCTGCCTCCCCCGGCAGGTCAATGCCTGTTTTACGCTTTAAACCCAGCCTTTCAAAATACTCGTAATACCGGTCCACGCCGATTCGAAGTCCCAGGGTGACAAAGCTGGGGTTGCAGGAATTTTCGATTGCCTGAACAAAGGTCTGTGCCCCGTGGCCTCTCACCTTATGGCATCGTATGCGTCTATCGTCCACGATGATATATCCCGGGCAGTAGAAGGGATCACTGGTAGTAACCACGTGATTCTCCAGCCCAATGGTTGCCGTGATAATTTTAAAGGTAGAGCCGGGCTCGTAGGTATCACTCACCAGTCTGTTTCTCCACATATCATTCAGGGCATCCATCTTTTCTTTTTCCGTCATAGCGAAAGTATCTACCCCTTCCGGAAAGACAAAGGGCTCATTGGAGTTGAATTCCGGCACATCTACCATAGCGTAGATTTCCCCGTTTTTCGGATTCATCACCAGGATAGAGACATTTTGGGCTTGCTTTTCCTCCATCACCTTTTCTGCCAGCAAAAGGGCGTAGCCCTGGATGTTGGCATCCAGACTGGTATAGAGGTCTGCCCCGTCCACCGGTTCCTTCCGCCTCTCCCCCTTGCCTTCAATTTCCAGGCCTTTGGCATCCGTGGTGGCATATATGATGCCCGGCGTTCCCTGCAGATATTCGTCATAGCTTACCTCCAGACCAATGATGCCTTGGTTATCGCCTCCCGTGAACCCCAGCACCTTACCCGCAAAATAGTCCTCCGTATAGGTTCTCTTGTAATCTTCATCTACCTTAACGCCGGGAAGATTTGCCTCTCGGATCAAATCCCCTATGGCCTTATCCACATTGCTTTTTACTCGTTCCATAGAGGAACGCTTTTCCACTCTTTTTCTCACAAACTCAGGCGACAGACTCAGGGTTTGTGAGAGGAAATCAATGACCTGCTCTGCATCCACAATCTGACTATGTATTACACTGATGGTACAGACAGACCTATTGTCCGCCAGAACCCTTCCGTTACGGTCCAGAATGCGTCCTCTTTTGGCTTTTATGGGGCGCTCTCTCTCGTGCAGTTCCTCTGCCATAGTGGAGTAATGCTCTCCCTTCACGGCTATGAGGTAACAGTATCTGCCCAGCAGAAAAAGCAGCGCTGTCAAAAACAAGACGCAAAGCAAGGCAATCTTCTTGCGATGATAAACTAACAGTTTTCCCCATTCCATGTCAAAAGCCCCACATCCGGATTACTCTCTTCCAAGTCTATGAGGCTCTTTTGAATTTTATGATAGAATCCCTTATTCCGACAAAGGCATATAAGAGCCGTCTATGGGGTCTCCCGTATCAGGGTCCAGAAGTTCTCCGGTATTCGGGTCAATGTAACAGCCGGTAGCCGGGTCCTTCTCATATTTCATCCACTTGGGCAAGGTAATCTGTACAGAAGGCTCATCCTCTTGTCCTTCTGCGTTTTCTCCTTCCCCGTCCTCTTCTCCTGTTTCCTCCACAGGTCTACCGTATTTCAGGGTATTCTCCAGCTTTCTTTCTTCCAGCTCCTGTATTTCAGCCTCGCTGAGTTCTTCCGTCATATAAATATTTTCATAAGGAAGAAGCTCTGTCATAATGTCTCTCAAAATTCCTGTGGCATACTTGGACTGATCCTGCTTGTCAGAGTTTGGTCTGTCAACCACCACATACACCGCCAGCTCCGGGTCGTCCACCGGCGCAAAGCCTAGGAAGGAAACGATGTATTCCTTATTTCCACGGGGCAGTGTCTGGGCTGTACCGGATTTTCCTCCGATCAGATATCCTGCCGGTCTGGCGGACTTACCGGTTCCCTCTGTCACCACCGCCGTGCAAAACTGTCTGATCCACTGGGAGGTGGAGGGGGAAATGGTTTGTTTTAATACTCTGGGCTCAATGGTTTTCACCGTAGCTCCGGCAGAATTTGTTATCTTGTTGACCATATGAGGCTCATAATAATAGCCACCGTTGATTAGAGAGCAGAACCCTGAAATCATCTGAATCATGGTAACATTGAAGTTTTGTCCAAAGGTATAGGTCGCTAAGTCCGCTGCATCTACCTGGGATACCTCCTTCATCAGATTTGCAGTACGAAACTCTCCGGCTAAGTCTATATTGGTCTTTAAACCAAAATTAAAATTTTGCTGATAGGTACAGAAAGCATTCTTCCCCATAATCTGTCCGATGCGCATCATAGCCACATTGCAGGACTGGGCAATAGCCGTCTGCAGATTGATGACGCCGTCACCCGAGCGGTTATGGCAATGAATCTGATGTCCGCCCACCTCCAGCACGCCATTGCACTCATAGCAGGAATCCGGCTCAACTGCTCCGATTTCCAAGGCCGCTGCAGTCGTGAAGGGTTTCATGGTGGAGCCCGGCTCATAGGTGCTGGAAATGCAGTAGTTTTTCCACAGATTATTCAGATTCACATATAATTGGGCATCATTTAAGGTACTCAACACTTCTTCGTCAATGATAGTGGTGGTCTTTTTCACTTCCTTGTAACCGGCATCATTGGTAATCTCCTCGTACAGATTTGAGCCGATTAAGGCTTGGATGTTGCGTGTGTCATTCAGATTATACTTAGGGTAGTTTGCCATGCCCAGAATCTCACCGCTCTTCACGCGCATCGCAATAACGCCCACGTTCTCAGCCCCGTTTCCTGTCCTGGCGCCATTGGCGTAGGTATCGTTAAACTTCTCCAAGGCTCTTTCCAAAATATCCTGAACATTGGCATCTATCGTGGAATGAATGGTATAGCCGTCCTCCGCCGGCTTGACGGTTCTCTCCAGCGCCAGGTCATCATTCAGATATCCATATTCTCGTCCGTTGGTGCCATTTAACACATCATTGTAATATTCTTCCAGGCCGTACATTCCTTCATTATCTGACCGAGTAAAGCCGATGACATCGCAGGCCAGGCTTCCTCCGGGATAGTACCGCTTATATTCATCCTCAAACCAAACGCCCTTTATCTTGTTCTCTTCCTCCTGTAAGGCTTTAAATTCGCTGATTTCGTTGTAGGACAATTGTTTCTTTGCCACATACCAGGAGGAGGTTGGATTGTCGGAGATATGCTTCCTTATAGCAGCCATATCCAACTCCGGGAAACACTTTGCAAGGGCCCCCAGGGTGGGCTCAAGATACTCTTCTTTATCCAGCATAACCTTTGCATCAATGATAAGATTATACACCTTTTCCGTGGTGGCAAGCTTTGTACCCTTGGCATCCACAATATCCCCTCTTCTGAATGGAATTGTGATAGAGTCATAGCTCTGCTGGGAAAACACCTCTTTCTGATATTCTATCTCATTGTTTTTGACAATATAAAGCAGACGGACGGAAAGCCCAAGAAAAGCCAGCAGTACTCCCAAAAAGAATACTACCAGCTTTGCCTTCATTTCTCGCCGAAAGACACGTTTGCCTTGTTTCTTGGTGCCACGCTCTGCGACTCTGTCTTGTTTTACCTCATCGTCTCTATGCATTCTCCTCGTACTACGTGCCCTGGCACTGTCTTTTTTCATTTCATCGTCTATTCTACTCAATGCTATCTGCTCCTAGTCATTTGCTGCCACTTTGCGCATATAATCATTGCCCACGCTTTCATACATGACAATCTGCCCCTCTGAAGCATACACCATGCCAAGCTCTCCTATGGCAACTCTCTTTACCTCTTCTAAATCCACACTGTTTAGAATTCGATTATACTCCTCATCGTTATCCATTTTCAACTTATTCAGTTGACTCTCCATAGAGGAAATCTGCTTAATCTGGCTGGTAAGCTTGGACTGCAGTTGGAGATACTGCATGACAAAGAACCCGGCTACCAGCAAGGCTGCTACCAAAAAAATAACATATCCCAAGCTCATATGATGGGCCTTTTCTCTATTTCTCCTGGCACTGACACTGAGAGCTTTCCTGGGTTGTCCTATTTCCGGTTCAAGCTCTATTCTCGGTGCTGCACTTCCTTCTATATAATAGTTGTTTCTCCTGTTTTCATATGTAGAAGATGCTCTTTTCTTCCTTGAGTTCGGCATTTCTAAAATCCCCCTGTTACAAATTCTATCGAATGGGCTTCCCTACCCTTTTTCTTTTGTTACTTTCTTTTTATTTTGGCTTCCACGCCATCTATTTCTGTTTTCTTAACGACTCTCTCATCATTAGTTACTCTTCTAACCAAGCTCTCATCGTTGCTTTTTTCAATTTTTGTATCATTTGTTGCTCTTCAAGTCTTGGTTCGACTTCTATTTCTACACTCTTGCCTTCTCATAAATCCTTAGCTTTGCGCTCTTGGATCTGGAATTTTCCTGCAATTCCAACGCACTGGGTAGAATAGGTTTTCTGGTAATGACCTTGCCGTCGCTTACCTTCCCGCACACGCATACCGGAAATTCACTGGGACAAACGCATGGATTTTCGTGAGTCTTAAAGGCCGATTTCACAATTCTGTCTTCCAGGGAATGAAAGGTGATAATACAGAACCTTCCGCCCGGATTTAGCATACCAATCAACTCATCCAAGGAATTTCTTAGCACCTCCAGTTCCCTATTGCATTCAATTCGCAGTGCTTGAAAGGTTTGCTTGGAGGGATGCCCGTTTGCACGCATTTTAGCCGGAATCGCCGCCTTAATAATCTCGTTTAACTCAAAGGTTGTTTCAATAGGCTTGTCCAACCTGGCTTTCACAATGTGCTTTGCAATGTTTTTGGCAAACTGGTCTTCGCCATAGTCTCTTATGATTCTATACAGCTCCATTTCGCTGTACTGGTTTACAATATCCTTTGCTGTCAGCGTATTTCTCTGGTCCATACGCATATCCAAGGGTGCGTCGTATCGGTAAGAGAACCCCCTGTCTTCTGTGTCCAACTGATAGGAGGAAACGCCCAGGTCCAATAAAATTCCATCCACTCCTGTTACGCCCTGCTCTTTTAAGATAGTCGCGGCATTGCAGTAATTGGAACGAATAATTGTAACCTTATCCTGATAAGGCTTTAGTCTCTCTGTAGCAACCTGAATCGCTGCTTCATCCTGGTCTATTCCATATAAATGTCCGGCAGTAAGTCTCTTCGCAATCTCTCCTGAATGGCCGGCTCCGCCCAGAGTGCCATCCAGATAGATTCCATCCGGTTTGATAGTAAGCCCCTCTAACACTTCGGAAAGCATTACGGAGTAATGTTTGAATTCCAACTGTAATACCCTCCTTAGATTGTGAGTCCTAATGCTTCCATTGCCTTGGCAATGTCATCCATATTTTCATCTGCGGAAACATTATCCCATTTATCTTTGCTCCATATCTCAATTCTGCTTCCCACTCCCACCAGGACTACATCCTTCGTTAGCTCAGCAAAATCTCGCAAATTCTGGGGCAACAGAATTCTTCCTTGCTTGTCCACCTCCACCTGGGCAGCTCCGGAAAGGAAGAAACGTGCAAACTGTCTTGCTTCCTTGTTAATCAGTGGCAAAGCGGTCAATTTTTCTTCAAAGGCGGCCCAATCTTCATTGGCATACACAAATAAGCAGCCATCCATTCCCTTTGAAACAACAAATTCATCGCCTAACTGGTCTCTGAATTTGGATGGGATGATTAGTCTGCCTTTGGGATCCACTGTGTGATTGTATTCGCTCATGAACATCCAGCAATCACCACCATTTCCATCAGGCAGCTTATTTTCCCCGCCTGTTTCAAGGAGAAATGCCCCACTTCGTGACACTTCCTACCACTTTCCACCACTTTTACATTGATTTTATTATATATAATACTATTTTGCAAGCATTTTCAAGCAGAAAGTTAATAAATTCTTAACTTTTCCTTGGTTTCCTTTACTCCCCTCCAGTTCGTGGTTTATGTCTGCTACTGATTTGAGCTTGTTTTGAAGATTTCTTTTACCTTCACTTTCTTCAGACCCCGGAGGTACTACTGATTTCGGACTGTTTCAGTAATTTCTTTTACACACCATATGTTTACGATTCCCAGCGAGCCACAAATAGTAGAAATAAAAAAGCTCATGCCTTTCGACATGAGCCACATTATGTTCTGTATGAA
>CAMAHO010000071.1 GCA_945834545.1 uncultured Lachnospiraceae bacterium
CTCTACTCTCCAGTGTAAAAGATTTCTGCTGAATTCTCCAAATTCAGTAGCACCTTACTCTTGCTCTCCATCTCAGTGTAAAAGATTTCTACTCAAATCCCTCAAATCAGTAGCGCCTACCCCTTACGGACATCATAAGGAACCCCTCAAAGGAAACAAGCGAAAATAAAAATGCCTATCCTGTCTGACCCACAGGATAGGCGGTGTCCGTAAGGACATTTGAAACCTAAACTCGGAGCATCCACCTTTGGAGTGGGTGCTTTCCTTTTGTATAGTAATAATAGCACTTACGCTAAAATAAAAATAGTTCAAGTGTTTTTAAATAGATATGCATGAGAGTTGTGTGCCGTTTATTTGTTTAGAGGTGACCGCCCGAGTACGAGCCGCAGTGAAGCGTAGGTGTGGGAGTACAGGCGTGGCACAGAATCAGCTAAGGACCCTGTCTACGCTAGTTCGCTTCACATTCACTTAAATATAGCCGCACTCTGTTTTGAAGCAGTTCTGCCGCCTCTTTAGCAGTACACTTCCCCTCAAAAAATGGCAATATTTCGTCCTTTATCATGTCCTCTATGGGATTGTCATAATTATAGACCTGGCAATTCTCCAGCAAATCCCAAAACAGCCGCTCCTCATTCTCCGTCAGGGTTCTCGGCTCATATATCAGATTGTCATATCGATCCATATAGATATAGGGACCTTCTGTTTCCTTTGCCTGTTTCCACAACTCCTGCAGAACATCCTCTCTAACCGAGAAACATCCTCTCAAGTTCACAAATTTTTGTTGCTGTTGCTTTGACAAAAGAAAATCTATAAAATTGTATATCCCTTCTTTCTTTTGGGATTGCGTGTTCACATAGAGGCTTTGAAGCATCAAGTAATTTTTACCGCCCTCAGCTGTTGGAAAGCCGACAAATTCATATTGCTTTGTGACATCCTCCGAGCTAATCCTTTTAAATGTTTCAAAGTCTGAAATGGTCGTAGGATTGAATGCCGGTTCCGAGTCTGCATATGTACTCTGCTGCTTTAGATGCTCCTTAAGATATTGGATTAGTTCTATGAATTCTTGACTATCAAAGCTGCAGCTCTTCTCACGAAAATTACAGAACAATTCAAATTGTCCCATCCCTCCGCCTAAAATAAATAATGCTTCTATCCCAACCTCTTCATCCGTCCATCCAACAGGCTTAAAACATATCGAATCTATTGGGTTCTTTTTCAATAGTTCCAAGGCGTTCTGATAAGTCCAATTTTCTCGGGTGTACGGCACCTCTAAAGAGGTGTACATTGTATAGACAGAAAAATTCAGTGGTATTCCATAGGCTCCGTCCTGATTGCTTTGAGCCTTCACAATTACCTCCAAAAGCTTTGTCTGTTTTTTCAGGTACTCTGTGTTGTCCTCAAACAAGTGTTTTTCTATACATGGAGTAGCGTCTAAATTGGGAAGTGCATATACTTCCACAAGATCAGCTCCTTTTCCCGAGGTCATATCCAATACAGTTCGACTTCGGAAGCTCTCTATATCTTCCTCCTCCAAAGGTGCCTCAACAATGATTTTATATCGTTCACTTTGCAGATTATACTCTGTCACTTGTCCAAGAAACCAATCGCCATAGCCTCCCGTCCTAAGCTTAATCTCCTCTTTTTCGCTTTGCTGTAAATGCTCTTCTGATTGCTGATTCGAACAACCGCACAGAATACTGCTAAATAGGAATCCTACAATTAAGAAAGAAACTACGATTTTGATTCTATTTATTACCTTACTCTTATTCTCATTATTACTTCTGGAGACCATAAATTTATACCACTTCTCTCGTGCATATATGGTGAATTGCATTACCGAGGGTTCCCGCTTGTTATCCCAAACTGTATTTTTAGGTTCCATTTCGGAATTGTGCAACCATCCTAAATCGGTAGATTTATACGCAGATGTGTATTCACTGGAGTCACACCTTAGCGATATGTGCGCGAATAATGCACGCTTGAGAAAAACTAACAATGGTACACAGGCTGCATACAAACAGCATAGCACAAATAAGGGATTGCGCCGCTTCTTGTAATAATTGGGTATCAATGAAGTCATAAGCCGGCATTTCTATTGTCTAAGCTCATATTTCATGTCCGGCATCTAATTTCTGGTTTCTTTGGCAACTGATTTCTTATTTCTGTTATCTTTGGTATCTAACCTCTGATTTCTATTCTGACAGGTACAAGACTAATCTTACACAAAACATATCCTTACCAGGACAAACCTCCATAACCCCGTTGTATTTCTCTACCATTTTCCTCACATTTTCCAATCCAATACCGTGGAGTTCCTTTTCCTTCTTTGTTGTAAGCAACCTCTGCTTTCCCTTTTCTAACGCACCACTATAGCTATTCTCAATTTGAATTCTAAGCACTCCCTGCTGTAGCGCCACATCAATAGCAAGCTCCTTCTCTTCCGTCTGCTTGGATGCTTCGATTCCATTTTCCAGCAGATTGCACAAAATTACATTGATATCAAAGGAATGGTTCAGGGAATGCGGAAGCCGAACATTTACATTGACACTGCGCAGTTCCTCCTTTGCCTTGCTAAGCAGATAGTTCAACATGCTGTCTATCTCCGTATTGCCGGAGGATAGTATTTCATTTGGATTTGTAATGAATTCCTGCATATTCTCGATATACTTTGCTATGGACCTGTTGTCGCCTTTTTCAGCCAATATCCTCAGCTCATTCATATGGTGCTTCATATCGTGTCGTAGAGCTTTTACTTTCTCTTCACTCTGCTGCATGATATCTATCTGGTTTGCATAGCCCCGAATCTCCTGACGCAAGACTTCATTCTCATACTGATGGAAAAGTGAGTCTGACAGCTTACCGTACAAATAATAAGTAAAAAAGTTAATCAGAATAAGTCCCATGCTGGCAATCACAAGCCCCATTTCTGTGCTGCATTTCGTATAAATCATAATACAAAGCATTCCTATACTGCATAGTGGCACCAAGCCCAAGGAGATATTTCTAACAACATTGGTTTTATGCCTGGTGTCCACAATCTTTTCTGTAAGCAGCTCGCATACAAATACCAAAAATACATCTATAACTTCATAAATCTGATTGAATTCCACACCATCCTTATAGTTTACAAAGGGAAGAATGGAAATGGTGCTGCACCCCATGTTAATCATATACACAGAGCATGTCACAAATAAAATCGTTTTTACCGATTTTGTATATGTGAAAACGATTAGACCTATTCCTATTAAATTGCAGGCGATATTAACCCATACTGTATGAAATGCAAGATAAGCAGCTGTATTTACTATGTAAAATACCCCATATGCCAGCAAATGCTTCACCTGGCCACTTTTCTTTTTGTCATCCTCCACAAAAAGATGGATAAATCTACTTATCAAGTAAATACGAAACAGGTTCGTTGTCATACAAATTATGATATTTATCATTCCTCGCCCCTAAGCAACCTTTCTCTCACTTTTTTTCGATATGCTTTACTGATGGATAGTATCGTGTTATTGTCCAGCTCCACCGTCTCATAGGAATAGCGCAACACGTGTGTCTTATTTACGATATAGGACTGATGAATTGCAAAGAATTCCTTTGGCAGCTTTTTCTGCAACTCACTTATTTTTCCGTAAAATTCTTCTTCTGCACACTCCGTGACTATCCTTATTTTCCGTCCTTCACTCTCAAAATAAAGGATTTTCTCATAAGAAATGAAGCAATAATCGCGACCTTTTTGAAATTCAAACCACTTTGCATTTTTTTCGAGAAGCTTTAATGCCAAATCAAGAGCTTCCTCCATCTGATGTCTCGTAATGGGTTTTACTAGAAAATCCATAGGTTGTGTCTTAAAAAGCTTCCCTGCGTAAGAGGCTTCCCCGGATATATAGATTATCTGCATTCCCCTGTCTTCCAGTTGATTTCGTATAAATTCAGCCACCTCTATGCCGGATAATTCAAACAGTTCTATATCAAGAAATAAAACATCCAGATGCCCGCCTCGTTCCAAATACCTGCACAGGTCTTCCCCTGTGTACCACACCTGAGTATTCATCCTAAGCTTGTTCTTTTGGGCATAGAACAGCACCATATCCTCCAAAAGAGAACAGATATTTATTCCATCATCACAAATTCCAATCGTATACATAAGACTCCTTAACCTTCCTTTTCGTCCGTGACATCATCAGATCAACAAACTGTTTGCATCCAATAAAAATTCCTTTACTCCCATCATCAAATACCCATTTTCGTCATAGCGAGGTTTCATGCTTTTCTCAACAATGATTATCTTTTTAAAGGAGTCCATTGTTCGCTCAAAAGGCTGGATTTCTTGTTCATACTTTTCCTGATTTGGAATAGCATACGCAGACTGAATATAATACTTTTTACTTCCTAGTGATGCTATGAAATCAATTTCTCTCTGCACGCGGATTTCTTTACCGTCAGCATCCTTTTCTCTTGATTCCACAGTTCCAACATCAACCTGGTAACCTCGATACCTGAGTTCATTATAAATAATGTTCTCCATGATATGCGTTCCTTCTATCTGTCGAAAGGACAAACGAGCATTGCGAAGTCCTATATCTTCAAAATAAATTTTATAAGGTGTACCGATGTATTTTCTTCCTTTCACATTATATCTTTTCACACGGGTAAGCATAAAGGCTTCCTCTGCATATCCAATATATCTATCTACCGTTGCATCACAGGTAGCCATACCATGAACAGAGCTCATTGTACTTGCTATTTTTCTTGGATTTGTAAGCGTCGAAATACCGGATGCAATTACATCCATCACTTCGCCAAGTGCAGTTTCATCTTGAACAGAATATCTGTTAACGATATCTCTCAAATACAGATTCTTCATTTGAGAGATCAGATAATTTGTCTTCTGCTCTTCTGTAGGCATAAGGACAACCGCCGGAAGTCCTCCATATACTGAGTAATCATCATATGCCTCGCTTTTATCCCCCTGCTTAAATGCATAGTATTCCGAGAAAGACAGTGGAAGTACATGAACTTCATCCCCTCTTCCTTCAAACTCAGTCAAGATGTCCTTCGATAGAAACTTGGAATTACTACCAGTTACATAGACATCCATATTGCTCTTTCGCAGGAAACCATTTAGCACAGATTCAAAAGCTCCAAGCTTCTGGACCTCATCCAGCAGGAGGTAATACATTCCTTCTCCAGTTATCTGTGGCATCAACCAATTGAGAAACTTGGAAGGATCCACCTTGCGGTCTTCCTTCTCATTATCAAGGACAATTGGATTCTCCCCTATCTTTAATAAATCTTCAGCCGAGTCAAACGCAAACTTAATGATATGGTCAGGTGCAATGTTTTCCTCAATCAAATGGTTATAAAACAGAGTATTCAATAAATATGACTTTCCACTTCTTCGGATTCCGGTGATTACCTTTATAAATCCGTTGTGTTTTCTAACAATGAGTCGGTCAAGGTATACATCTCTATTTATTTCCACAACAACCTCCATCTAATTTTTTTGCCGCTACCGGCACTTTTATTACATATTATACTCACTATTAAATTTCATGCAACTATATCATCTAATATTTTTGCCGAAAATGTCATTTTTATAAGATAAGGTATGAAAAAATACAAGTGCCACAGATTTCTCTGTGGCACTTGTTAATCCCATATTCTCTTGTTTATGAACTCTTAGCTACGACGCTTCTTTCTTCCGGCGAGCAAGCCTCCCACACCTAGCATGGAGAGGAATAACAAGCTAATCCAGAGTACCAGATTGTTATCATCATTTGTTTTGGGTGCTACCAACTTGCCAGTATCACCAGAACCGTTCGCAGTGCCTGCGCCAGCACCACTACCACTACCGTCATCGGATATATTTACTGTAATGGTGCTTGTGGCTGTCTGTCCTCCGTCAGCAGAGGTCGCAGTGATCGTACAAGTGCCGTTGGCTACGGCGGTTACTTTGCCGTTGGTGTCAACGGTGGCCACAGCGGTATTGCTTGAGGTCCAGGTCAAACTCTTGTCTGCTGCATCATCCGGGGTGACAGTGGCGGTGAGCTGCAGGGTTGCGCCAACGTTTGTAAGGGTTACACTAGCGGGGGTCAGCGCGATACCTGTTACCAGTTGTATATCGGTGTAAGCTATGAGGTAGGTGGAGAATTTATCTGTTGCAAAGGTGAATTCCTTGCTTGCTTCGTTAAAGTCTCCTGTCAAAATGCTTATTTCGCCGTTATGCAATCTGATAATCTTGTACTCACGAACCATGGTCTTGTCGTGATTCAAAAGGTCATCCGGTATCACAAAGGTTACTGTAATATCAATTCCCGGCTCGTGAAGCTGTTCCTTTGTTCCTCCGGCAATCTGCTTGAATAAATCTGCATCGAAGTAGGTAATGATTGGATTCTCTCCTATAATCTTCTCTGCTTCCTTCTCCATCTTCGTCTTATCCGCTGCCGGAATCTTGCTTTCATCGGTCTTTTTGACTTCCAGCCATACCTTCGCGTCGGTACCGTTTTTAATCTGCTGCTTTTCTTCCGCTGTCAAGATATTCGGTGCATTCAAAAGCTCGGACTTTTTGTTATCCAAGGTTGCTACCGGGATTGGAGAATCCGAAGCAACCTCTGCGTTCTTCTCCAGCGTTCCGCTCACATTGGCGGGCAAGTCATCTGTGGAACCGATTTTCGGAATACCTTCGTACTTCTTTACGCCACAGTCTTCTCGCTGGCAGGTTTTTTCCTTCTGGCCTTCCTCTGTATCTGTGGGCTCCTTCGTCACCTTCCATTCTCCTGTCCAGTCGTGGCCTAACGCCTCTACCACTTCCTGCTTCACAATCGTTTCATCGCAAACGGAGCAGTGACTTCCTTCTGCAAGTCCTGTCTCTGTACAGGTTGGTGCTACTGCTTTGTCCATGGCAGCAGTATGGTCAACAATTGTCAGCTTTCCGTTCCGGAAGGTAAGGGCATAGTTGGGGTTGGAGCCTGGAGCTTCCGTAGCCGTAACAGGATATGCTCCCACTGTCTCACCCTCTGTTCTGGAATAACTGATTCCGCTTAAGGTCTCGCCTTCCACAAGGGTACCGTCAGTAATGGTGTAGGTATATGCAGGATCCTTATAGCCGATATGCTTCTTGGCATCAACAACCTGAACCGTAAGCGGCTCTTTCCTAATATTTGCTTTGGTTGTTGCAGGGTAAATCACCTTGAAATTGCCCGCATTGGTTCCTGCCACTCCGGCTACAACAGCCTTGGAACTGTCAACGGTTACTGTCCTGTCTGTTCCCACATTCTTATTGTCAAAGGTTCCGGTTAATCCAATAATGGCAAGTTTCTGTCCTGCAAATCCGGTTTCCACTGTTGCGGTCACCTCTGCCACGGTTGTGCCGTTATAGGTCCTGGAGACTGCGGATACCACCGCTGTCACTTCCTTAGGAGAAATGGTAAACTCTTCTACTACCCTGGTCTCCTCATAATTTTCATCCTGGGGGTAAGTCACTCTTACCACATACTCTCCGGCCTCCTTTGGAAGCTCTTCTGTGTAAGCAGAATCCGGCTCGGCCTTCTTCTTGTACTCTACCTTTGGTTCACTTCCATTCTTGGAAGAAGAGGTTGCACTTTCTGTGGGCTGTCCGTCGTACACCTTAGGCAGACTGTCCAGATTGGTAATCTTGGTGTCGGTCTTTTCCGAAACGACACGCTTCACCGATACCGTGATGGTACTGTCGGTTGCATCCGCACCAAAGGCACCTTCTCCAAACACTTCCCCATACGGGTAATAGGATACCGTGAAACTATATTCGCCTACCGGGAAGCTCTCCAGATAGTCTCCCTTCAGGATAATCCTGCCATCCTGAATCTGGTAATCAACATCCCTGGTCAGCACCGTATCGCCGTTTTTGATTTCCTTTACGGTGTTTTCATGGAACTGAATCAAGGAGGAAACATCTGTCCTTGTGGTCTTTGTGTACTCTACGCTGTCGCTTACGGTTGCATCCGTGTAGACGATATTGCCCTGGGAGTTGATGATAACGGTATTGCCTGCAACATCTGTAATACGGGCATAAACCGCACTCTTTTCATTGGCCTGGATGGAGAAGGAGGTCCCTTGTGTCCATGTACCCTCGGGACTGAACGACTCTCCCTTGCCCACCTTCTTGTATTCTATCTTGGCCACACCACTGGCGTTGTCTGTTCCTGAGATGCTCACATCAGCGGTATTCTTGAAGAAATATCCAAAGGTAACACTATTCCAAAACTGCCTAAAGGAATTGTCTTCCACCTTGATTTCTCCACCCGGTGCTGTGCTATCCTTCTTGACGATGACAGTCTTTTGGCCTGTGATAAATCCATCGCTATTCTTCAGCTGATAGGTAACTGTAGCTTCTCCATCCTCCGTTACGGTAAGGGTATCACTCCAGGTGGTTTCATCCTTAGAAATCTGGTATCCGCTGTCCGGAGTCAAGGTAACATCCCCAGTAAACCATCCGCTGTCATTCTTCGTATCTCCGCTTGGGGTAGCCTTTGCATCCGTTACCAAATAGCTTATGCTCCAGTTCTGTGTAACGCCTGTGGCATCTGTCAAAGTATAGTTATTGTTGCCAAGTCCGGTAACCGTTGCTGTGTATTCACCAACCGCAGTCTTTTGGTTGTTGTCATAAGCGATTGTAAAGCTGTCGTCATCCTTTGCTTTGTTGCTAACCTGGGCGGTGACCCCTTGCTCACTTCCGTTATAGGTCAGACTTGAAGTACTCCAGGTAAGCGTTACCGGTTTGGGAGTAATTGTAATTACAGCAGAGCCGGTATAGTCCTTATAGCCATCCCCGGATACCTTGTAATACACGGTGTAGGTTCCCACATTTGTATATGTTGGACATGTACTTAAGTTATATGTACCTTCTGTTGTACCGTATGTTACAGTAGTTTTTGCCGGCAGTCCTGATAGCGTAATTACATCTGATGCAGTTCCATCATATACCTTTGTCACACCGGTTGCGCTTACACCTTCCATAGGAACAGTTTCCCACTGCGCCGTCAAGGTGTATTCTGTATTAGAAGTAATGGGGGTTTGTACGTCAGTGCCAATGGTTACTGTTCCGTTTTGCGCTGATGTACTGAGTGCATACTTAATATCGGTACCGGCATCATATACCTTTTTATCAATCTTCCACCCTTTAAACGCATATACACCTCTTGTGGGAGTGGGAAGAGTGAGAGGACTGTACTCTATCATGTCGCTTGATGTAACAGAATCACTTAAATCAAATTTATTCAATTCATAAGTAAGCTTATTTTCCCCAATCACTCCACCAGCCAGGTCAAGCTTAACCGTAGCTATAGGGAAGGCGGTAAATGTATAAGTAGCAATCAGGTTGATACCAAATTCACTGGGGCACTCATATAGCAGTGTCCCTTTACTGCTATCATTATAAACTCTAATATATGTTTTGCCGTCGACCGTTTCATAAGCAATATAGTTGCCTGCTGTTAAGGTTTTATCACTGCCTGCAATCATCCAGTTCTTGAAAGAATAACCTTCCTTTGTGGGATTTGCTTGCAATGTGTAAGACTGATTAACTTTCAAATCATACTCATCATCTGCATAAACGCCACCTTCTTTATCAAAAATGATAGTGGAGTCCTTAGAGAATAATAAGGTAATCTGTTTTTTATTTGTTTCAGAATTCGTTACTTTGTAGCTAAGTGGAAGTTTATCCACTGACTTGTAGCTTCCATCTACAAATC
>CAMAHO010000072.1 GCA_945834545.1 uncultured Lachnospiraceae bacterium
AGTACAGAGTAGTAGGCGGGTTTCTTTTCAAAATCCTTCCAGAACAGAAGAGGGTAACTGGTTTCCTTGCGGAAGCCTGTGAGCCAGCTCTCCTCGTCTATTAAGCACCAGAAGGTGACAGCGGTGATATTTGCAAGGTTTCTTTTCTTGGTATCCACCAGAATTTGGAAAACCTTTTCGTAGCGGTCTGCCAAGGCCTTTTGAGATGCTTCGCCAGGATCGTTATTGTGTATGTCCAGTTCTGTGCACTGTACCTCCAGTCCAAGCTCGCCGTACATTTTGAGGGCTGTTTTAAAATTGTCCAGGTCCGGATGGTCCATGGTCAGGTGACATTGCATACCCATTCCGTCCACCAGCCCCTTTTCCATTAATGGTTTCAGGACATTCGCAATGATGAAGTCTCTCTTCCAGGGTTCAGCGGATTCATAATCATTGTAGAACAGGGCAACGCCTGGTTCTGCGTATTTTCTGGCTGTGACAAAGGCATTTTCAATAAAGTCAAAGCCACAGATGTTGTACCACAGAGACTTTCTGAAATCACCTTCGTCCACAACTTCATTTACCACATCCCAGGCGTAGATGACACCGGGATACTCTTCTTTGATAAAGGTAAGCACCTGACGAATATAGCTCTCCTGCCTCATTAACATAGTTTCTTTATCTGCTAATTCAGCTTCTTCATTATAGTTTTGATAGAAGAACCACTTTGGGGTCTGAAAGTGCCAGGTAAGGGTGTGGCCTCTTAGGGGAAGACCTTTCTCTTTTGCAAAATCCAGATACTTTCTGCTAAATTCAAATTGTATGGCCGGTTCCTTATCATAGAGCTCAGGATGTGTTCGATTCTTTTCCCAGTCTAAAAAGAACATGGGTTTCATTTCATTTTCGGCAGTAAAGGTGGAAAATTCTTCCAAAATTAACTTTTTTGCTGTATCGCTTTCCATGTCCTTTTTAGAAACAGCGGCACCAATCTTAAAATAAGGTTTATACGCTTCCTTGAGTGTCATTTTGTTCCTCCATTCGTTCGTTCCAGAGTTTCCTATTTCCTCTGGTCAACCGGTAAGATTCTTATGTAACTATTGTAAGAGAATATGAAGAGGAAAACAAGGTATAAATAGAAAGTGGATAAGATAAGACAAAAAGAGAATAATATAATCTTGTTTCATGGAAACTCATTTTTCAGTGATGGGAACAAACAGGCTTCTTAAGTGAGAAAAGTAGCAGCTTGAGATCCAGGTAAAAGCCGATATAAAAGAAAACGAGGATAGAGTAGAAAATCAGTAACAGTTCAGCCGCGCCATTCGCAAAGCCGCACCTACGGTGCTTTCTCGCTGCTACGCAGCTAACTTTGCTCATTGATTGGCGCTTAGCCTATACCAGGAGTCGCCTCCAAATTTATGCAAGCATAATTTGGAGGTGACTCCTGGTATGGCTGAACTGTTACAGAAAAAGAAAAATAATACATCACAGAAAAAGACCTTGACTTTGGAAAATAAACTTAATATAGTAATGGTAACGCTGAGAAGAGAAGAGTAAGAAGCAGGTAGACGACAGAGAGAAATGCATATGCTGAGAGCATTTTCGCCGGGAAACTTCCAAAGACCACCTCTGAGCGGCCCTAATCCGGCCCGTTGACCACGTTATCGTCTAAATGAGATATTTTTGTTGTAAGATGGCAAAAATAAAAAAGGGTGGAACCGCGATATTGTCGCCCCTTGTGCAGAAGGAAGTCTCTGTACAGGGGGCTTTCATTATGAAATCAATCGAAAACTGTAGGGTAGTAGCTTCTGCAAAGACAGAAGGGATTGATGCGTGAAAGAAAGATAGTTTCATTAGAAAGGAAGGGAAGAAAATGGTTAATTTCAAGGAAGAAGAAAGACTGAACACATTAAATCACTCCTGCGCTCATGTAATGGCACAGGCAATCAAACATCTGTATCCACAGGCTAAATTCTGGGTAGGACCGGTTGTGGCAGAAGGGTTTTACTATGATGTAGATTTAGGAGAGGATGTCATCACGGATGAGTCCATTGCAGCTATTGAGAAAGAAATGAAGAAGGTCTGCAAGGAAGGAAAGAAGATTTACAGAAGAGAGATTTCCAAGAGCGAGGCCATGGAGCTTTTTGCCGGGGATGAGTACAAGCTGGATTTGATTGAAGACTTGGAGGATGGCAACATCACTGTCTACGATCAGGGAGATTACACAGACCTGTGTCGCGGACCTCACGTGGATAATACCAAGCTGTGTAAGAACTTCAAGCTGGTAAAGCATTCCGGTGTTTACTGGAAGGGCGATGCCAACAACAAGGTTTTGCAGAGAGTATATGGTGTTTGTTTCCCTACCCCCGAGGAGTTGGAAGAGCATATCAAGCTTTTGGAGGAGGCAAAGGAGAGAGACCACAGAAAGATTGGAAAAGATATGCAGTTGTTTATGGTGGACGACCTCATTGGTCGCGGACTGCCTATGTTCCTTCCCAGAGGCTACACAATCTGGCAGGAGTTGGAGAACTACATTAAGGAAAAGGAAAGAAAACTGGGCTATCAGCATGTTATGACTCCTTGCGTAGGTACAGTCAACCTTTACAAGACCTCCGGTCACTGGGATCACTATAAGGAAAATATGTTCCCGGCTATGGAGATGGAGGGTGAATCCTTTGTGCTTCGTCCTATGAACTGCCCTCATCATATGATGATTTACGCAAACAAGATGCATTCCTACAAGGATTTGCCGATTCGAATCGGTGAAATCGCTCATGACTTCCGTTTTGAAGCAAGCGGTACCTTGAAGGGAATTGAGAGAGGCAGACATTTCTGTCAGAACGATGCCCATCTGTTTGTAACACCGGAGCAGATAGCAGACGAAGTATCCAAGGTTGTTGACTTGATTTTTGATGTTTACAAGGATTTTAATATTACCGATTACAGATGTGTTCTTTCCTTAAGAGACCCTGCAGATACCAAGAAATATCATCAGGACGACGAGATGTGGAACACAGCAGAGGATGCACTCAGAAAGGTGCTTAAGGATTTGCATATTGAGTTTACAGAGGAAATTGGTGAGGCTGCCTTCTACGGACCCAAGCTGGATGTGAATGTAAAGCCTGCGGTAGGAAACGAGTATACTCTGTCAACCTGCCAGTTAGACTTCTGTCTACCGGCAAAGTTTGAGCTTACCTATGTGGATAAGGACGGCGAGAAGAAGACACCGGTTGTTCTTCACAGAGCAATCTTAGGCTCCCTGGATCGCTTTATGGCGTATATTCTGGAGGAGACCAAGGGAAATCTTCCTTTGTGGCTTGCTCCTTCCCAGGTTAAGATTCTGCCTGTTAAGAACGAGGATGAGGAGCTGTTAGCTTATGCGGAAGAGATTAGAGAGCTTTTAGACCGCGCCGGCATGCGTGTGGAATTGGATGCTCGTTCCGAGAAGCTCAGCTACAGACTGCGTGAGGCACAAATCCAGAAGGTGCCTTATATTCTGGTATTAGGAAACAACGAAAGAAATGACAGAACCATTTCTTACAGACTTCACGGGCAGCAGAAAACTACAACCGTATCCATTGATGCCTTTGTAGAAAAGCTTACGAATGAGATTGATAACAAATTAGTTGCTCCTGTGGAAGAAGCATAAAATAAGGAAAGAGTGAGGGGACAACGGGGACAGGTCCATTTGACCTCCTGATTTTAATTGTTGAATATACTGTATAAATTTACAATCAGGGGGTCAAATGGACCTGTCCCGTTGTCCCCCATTATCCCCAGGAGGATACAATATGGCTGTGAAAGATGATTTTGACGGACAGATGTCGTTATTTGGAATGGATGATATGGATTTCCAGGGAATAGGGATCACCGGTGGAGGGGACCTCTATGAGGAGGAAGAATTCCTGACTGAGAAAAAAGCAGGAAGGACGAAGAAGGAGAAAAGCTTATCCAGTGAGATGCTTTCTGTTGAGAAACAGGAGCCCATGGTAAGTGTAGAAGTGGATAGCACTTCTGAGGAAGTGGTCAAGGAGGAAAAGAGCGGAACAAAAAAGGCCAGCCTTCCCAAACTTAAAATAGAGGGTGTTTTCCAGTGTCTGACTTGTGGCAAGCTGCTTACAAAGACAGTTACAGAGGACAAAGCCCGTGCCTTCTGCAACTGTTGTAATGTCACTTACTCCGGAAATCTGTAAAGAGGAAATTTTTCATGGGAAAATGGAAAGAATATCTAGGAACCAAGGATTTCTATAAAGAGACCATTGCAATTGCTCTGCCCATTGCTCTTCAAAGCCTGATTACCATAGGGGTGAATCTGGTGGACAATATTATGCTGGGTTCTCTGGGAGAAACGGCTCTTTCTGCATCAGCCCTGGCGGTATCCTTCATTGGCTTCTACAACATCTGCTGTATGGGTCTGGGGATGGGGGCTTCCGTTTTAGTGTCCCGTTTCTACGGCATGAAGGATCTATCCGCTCTCAAAAAGTCTGTCAGCCTAATGCTTCGCTTCACGATTTTGATTGGACTGTTTTTTACCCTGTTTGCAGCCATTACACCATCCGGTATTATGCGGATGTATACACCGGATGAAGTGATTATTCGGGAAGGGGTACGATATTTGAAATGGTCAGTGCCCTGCTTTTTGCTGATGGGTCTAGTCACAACCACATCTATCGTGCTTCGAAGTGTGGGCCAGACGAAGGTGCCCTTGCTTGGTTCCTGTATCGCTTTTTTCATTAACATTGGGGCAAATTATATCTTTATCTTTGGTAAATTAGGGGCTCCTGCTATGGGAATAGAGGGTGCTGCTCTTGGTACCCTGATTTCCAGAATCTTTGAGTTTGTTTTCAACTGCGGATTTTTCCTGATCATAGACAAGAGAATCGGGTATCGCATCAAGGATTTATTTGGGAGATGTGGCGATATGTTGGGAGAGTATCTTCGCATCAGTATCCCGGTTTTGGTCAGTGATGTCCTGCTTGGGCTGGGAATGAATGTGGTAGCCATGGTTATG
Organism: uncultured Lachnospiraceae bacterium; assembly: GCA_945834545.1. Lineage (GTDB taxonomy): Bacteria > Bacillota > Clostridia > Lachnospirales > Lachnospiraceae > Acetatifactor. The sequence continues at coordinate 4,988 of CAMAHO010000072.1, forward strand.
GGTCGAATCGGCAAGGAATTTGTCTCCGCAAATTCTATTACGACCGTTACCCAGCAGCTTTCAACAGCAATGATTCAGGGTATGAGTCAGGCAGGCTGTATCGTTACCGGTCATAACCTTGGGAAGGGTGAGATTGAGAAAGCCAGAAAACAGGGCTGGACCTTCCTGTTGTTTGGCTTTATTGTTGGTGCCTTTGCAGGTATTCTGATTATGCTAATCGGAGACTTGATTATCAGTTTTTACAACATTACGGAAGAGACAAGACAGGTGGCTTCCTCCCTAATGGATGCCATCGGTGTTATCGTGATTTTTCAGTCGGCAAATTCTATTATCACCAAGGGGGTTCTGCGTGGAGGCGGAGATACCAAGGTGTTAATGATAGCAGACAATATCTTTTTGTGGCTGGTATCCATTCCATTGGGATATGCGGCAGGACTGGTTTTGCATCTGCCGGCTTTTTGGATTTATTTCTGCCTGAAGATGGACCAGTTCTTGAAGGCCTTTTGGTGTATGTACCGCCTAAAGAGCGGAAAGTGGATTAAAAAAATACAAGGTAGTTCGGAGTAATATTCAATGATAGAACAGAATAACGAGGATTTTTTGACCTCGGAAGATATGGAAATCGATTATGAGTGGGAGGAATCGAAGAGACGAAGGGCAGCGGCAAGGCGAGCCAGAATGGAGGCCCAGCGCAGGAAAAGGGAGAGACAATTACTGATAGGAACTTCCTTTATTGTGGGGCTGGTACTCTTAGTGATTCTGATAATCGGTGTGAAAAGCTGCGTTGGAAAAACCCTTAAGGAGTCCGAAAACCTGGAATCCGGAGAGGAATTTGCTGCAACGCAGATGTCAAATGCGGATGAGACCCAGTCGGAGGCACCGGGTTCAGGAGGACTGCTCCCGGGAGAGAGTGTAGGAACTGCGGCAGAAGCAAATACGCAGCCGCTTCCTCAGGCACAAGCGATACAATACAGTTTCACAGAAGCTCCCGTGGTTGGGAACATTCCTGAGGAGGTGGTTTCCAAGTATGCCATCTTAATTGATTGTGAAACCAATCAGATTATTGCCGGAAAAGATATGTATACACGCATGATACCAGCCTCTATGATTAAGGTGTTAACAGTGCTTACAGCCTACGATTATGTGGAGAACATGGATGACACAACGGAAATTACGATTGACGTGACAGATTACAGCTTTGTCAATGACTGCAGTAATGTGGGTTATGGAATTGGGGATAGAGCAACAATCAAGGATTTGTTTTACGGCACCATTCTGCCCTCCGGCGCAGATGCCGCCATCGCTCTGGCAAAGTATTGTGCCGGGGGAAAGTGGGAGGATTTTGTGCCTCTTATGAATCAAAAAATTGAGGAGCTTGGACTGAAGAATACCCACGTAACCAATTGTGTAGGAATTCATGAGGAAGATCATTACAGTACAGCATATGACATGGCTGTCATATTAAGAACCGCTATGGACAATCCGTTTTTGAAGGAGGTTTTAAGTGCTCACACCTACAATACCAGTCCGACCAAGGACCATCCGGAAGGCATTTTAATCTCCAACTGGTATCTGAGACGAATTGAGGACAAGGATTGTCACGGCTTAGTGGTAGGCGGGAAAACCGGCTATGTAGATGCTTCCGGAAGCTGTTGTGCCAGCTTTGCAGAGGATAAGAATGGGAAACTGTACATTCTGGTTACGGCTTCCTCCACCACCTCCTGGCGGTGTATCAATGATCATGTAGCCATTTTCCAGAAGTATTTTGAGGAGTAACAAAATGCAGAATCTGATGGTTGCAGAGAAATTGCAAAAGAACTACGGCATTCGGAATTTGTTTGAAGATTTGTCCTTTGGAATCCATGAAGGAGATAAAATCGGGCTGATTGGCATCAATGGAACCGGCAAATCCACATTGCTTCGCATTATTGCGGGAGTGGAGGAGGCAGATGAAGGTACTGTTGTAAAGGGAAATGGTTTGCGGCTTTCCTATTTGCCTCAGACACCTTCCTTTGATAATCAAAAGTCTATCTTGGAAAATGTGATTCAGGGAATTACCCCCGGGAAGCAGTATCACAATATACAAGGGGAAGCAGTTTCTATGCTGAAAAAGCTTGGCATAGAAGAAATAGACGGCAGTCCGGAGTATTTGTCGGGAGGGCAGAGGAAACGCTGTGCTTTAGTGAGAACCTTTTTGTCAGAGTCAGACATCCTGGTATTAGACGAGCCTACAAACCATTTAGACAGTGAGATGACAGAGTGGTTAGAGGATATGTTGCTAAAATATAAGGGTGCCTTTGTCATGATTACCCACGACCGTTATTTTCTGGATGAGGTTACCAATCGGATTTGGGAGCTGGACAAGGGAAGGCTGTATACTTATGAGGCAAATTATGCCGGTTTTGTGGAGCTAAAAGCAAAACGAGAGGCTGATTTGGTGAATGTGGAGCAGAAAAACCGCAATCTGTACCGAAGAGAGCTGGCTTGGATGCTCAGGGGAGCAAGGGCAAGAAGTACAAAGCAAAAGGCTCATATTCAAAGATTTGAAGCATTAAAAAACAGAGAGCTTCCCGAATTTGATCAGGACCTGATTATGAGCAGTGCCTATCAGCGTATGGGAAAGAAAACCATCGAACTACATTCCGTTTGCAAAGCCTTCGGTGGAAAACAGCTGATTCAGGATTTTGAATACATCTTTATGCAACATTCCCGAATTGGTATTATCGGACCAAACGGTTGCGGGAAATCCACCTTGATGAAGCTGATTACCGGTGAGTTAACGCCTGATCAAGGCTATGTTGAGTATGGAGAGACCATTCGATACGGTGTCTTCTCTCAAGAGAATGAGACCTTGGATGAATCTATGAGAGTCATCGACTATGTCCGTGATACGGCGGAATTTCTTAAGACCAAGGAGGGAGTTATCTCTGCGTCTATGATGTGCGAGAGGTTTCTGTTTACCGGTGATATGCAGTATTCGGTGATAGGAAAGCTTTCCGGTGGGGAAAAGAGACGACTTTATCTGTTAAAGGTTTTGATGGAATCACCCAATGTCTTAATATTGGATGAGCCTACCAATGATTTGGATATTAAAACATTGACCATCCTGGAGGATTATATTCGGGAATTTGAGGGCATTGTCATCGCGGTTTCCCACGACCGCTATTTTCTGGATAAGATTGCCACCGGTCTTTTGGTATTTCGAGGAAACGGCGTCATTGAGAAACAAGAAGGAAATTATACAGACTTTAGAGAACGGGAATTAGAGAGAGGGCTGGCAAACCAGGAAGCTGTCAGTTCGCAGAAGAAGGAGACTTCTTTAGGTAGGAATACCTGGAAAAGTGCAGAGAAAAAACTGAAGTTTACGTACCAGGAACAGAAGGAATATGAAACCATCGAGCAGGACATAGAAGAGCTTATGGAGAAGATTGCTGTTCTGGAAGAGCAGATGACGGAATACGCCACACAATATTCAAAACTGACAGAGCTGTCACAAGAAAAAGAATCCCTGGAAGAGCAGCTGGAACATAAAATGGATAGGTGGGAGTATCTGCAGGACTTGGAAAGCAGAATAAAAGAAGAGGCTCAGAGGAAAAAGTAGTTGGCGAATTGAGAGAAAAGTGCTACTCTTGTGTAGTAGTTTTAAGGTTAGGTGCTTTTGCCCTGACGAGAACAGTTCAGAACTTAAAAAATCTATGGAGGTACAACATGCAGGAATTAAAGCCTATCAAAGAGGGAAAGGTTAGAGAGATTTACGATAACGGGGATAGCTTGATTATGGTGGCTACGGACCGTATCAGCTGTTTCGATGTTATTTTAAATAACATTGTCACCAAAAAGGGTACAGTGCTTACACAGATGTCCAAGTTTTGGTTCGATATGACAGAGGATATTCTCCCCAATCACATGATTTCTGTAGATGTAAATGATATGCCTGAGTTTTTCAGACAGGAAAAATTTGATGGCAACAGTATGATGTGTCGTAAATTGGAAATGCTGCCCGTTGAGTGTATCGTTCGCGGCTATATTACAGGAAGCGGTTGGGCCAGCTATCAGAAAGACGGCACCGTATGCGGTATTCGCTTGCCGGAGGGCTTAAAGGAATCCGATAAATTGCCTGAGCCTATCTACACTCCTTCCACCAAGGCAGAAATTGGTGACCATGATGAGAATATTTCCTACGAGCAAAGCGTGGAATACCTGGAGAAACGTTTCCCCGGAAAGGGTGAGGAGTATGCCTCCAAGCTTCGGGATTATACCATTGCATTGTACAAAAAATGTGCTGACTATGCTTTGACAAAGGGGATTATTATCGCAGATACCAAGTTTGAGTTTGGCCTGGATGAGAACGGAAACATCGTCATAGGGGATGAAATGCTGACTCCTGACAGCTCCAGATTCTGGCCTGCTGACGGCTACGAGCCGGGTCACGCGCAGCCTTCCTTTGATAAGCAGTTTGCTAGGGATTGGCTTAAGAGTCACGAGGGACATAACTGGACCTTGCCTCAGGATGTGGTTGACAAGACCATTGCTATTTATCTGGAAGGGTATGAAAAGCTGACAGGAAAACCGCTGAACTAAGCAACATTAGGGACGGGGTTTATTGCTGCTCATATCTGTCCCCATTGTTGCTCCGCAATATCTTTACTATGAATTAGATACTGAAACAGCAACAATGGGGACAGATATGAGCAGCAATAAACCCCGTCCCT
>CAMAHO010000073.1 GCA_945834545.1 uncultured Lachnospiraceae bacterium
TTTCAATTTAGTTTCAGAAATGTGAAATAAAATCACAATCGAAACTACAATCAAAATTACAATCAGAGCCACAACTTAAATCGAAGATTCTTAATTATTCTTTGCAACTCTTAGCACACGATTCCACAAAAATTTTTTTTTGACAAAAAATATATAAATCCTATTGACATACTAGGAAATAAGTGGTAAGCTATGACCATCTTAAAGGAAAGGAGCAAGACTTATGAAAAAGATTTCATTCTATTCTGTTTCCAGCATGTGTATGTGTCGAATGCTATTCTCCCAGGCAAGGAATACGGCCGGGTGTATGGCTCATTTGTCATGCACCAGAAAATAATTTGTGATTATTTGAAGCCATTGCCTGGGAGTTACGTAAGCCGGGCATAGGTACAGAATCTGGGTAACATTGGCTCAGGTTAGACTTAGGTGCTCGGGAAGACATCCCGGCTTTTTTTTGGCCTTCGCTGTGTCATCTGTATGAAACCTAAGGGAAAGGCGACAGTAGAAATTTGAAAGGTAGTTATCATACAGATGACATAATTGAATAGAAATAGTAATAGAAAAGAGGAAAAGATTATGAAAAAGAATTGGATTCGAAAATTAGCAGTAAGTTTATTAGCAACAACCGTAGGAATTGCGACTCTTGCAGGTTGCGGAGCAAGTGATTCCGGAGAGAAGCAGGACGCACAAGGTTCACAGGGAGCAAACGGCAATGCCATTTACAGAACCCTGGATGAAATCAAGGAGAGCGGAACGGTCAACATCGGTGTATTCTCAGACAAGAATCCCTTTGGATATGTGGATGAGAATGGAACCTACCAGGGCTATGATGTGTACTTTGCTGAGAGAATCGGAAAGGACCTGGGAGTTGAAATCAATTATGTGTCTACAGAGGCAGCCAGCCGAGTAGAGTATCTGGAGACCGGCAAGGTGGATATCGTTCTGGCGAACTTCACCGTCACAGAGGAGAGGGCACAAAAGGTAGATTTCGCTTTACCTTATATGAATGTAGCCCTGGGAGTGGTTTCCCACGAGGACAATGTCATCCAAAGTCTGGACCAGCTTGGTGAAGATGACCAGGTGATTGTCATCTCCGGCACCACTGCAGAAACCTATCTGGAAAAGAATCATCCTGATATTAAGCTACAGAAGTTTGATACCTACGCTACGGCAAAGACCTCCTTTGAGAATGGAACCGGTGTTGCTTGGGCAAACGATAACACAGAGGTTATCGCCTATGCTTTGGAAAACGAAGGCTATGTGGTAGGCATTCCTTCTCTGGGAAGCCAGGACACCATTGCCCCTGCTGTATCCAAAGGAAATACGACTCTGCTAAACTGGTTAAATGACGAGATTAAGGCGTTGGGCAAGGAGAATTTCTTCCATGCTGACTATGAAGCAACCCTGCTTGATACCTATGGTGCCGATTATGAAGACACTCTTGTTGTAGAAGGCGGTGTTGTGGCAGGAACAGAGACAGATAGTGCAGACAATAGCTTGTCTGCTATTGTTCCCGGCAACGGCGAAGTAATAAAGATTGCAGCTTCCCCCATTCCTCATGCGGAAATTTTGGAGAAGGCAGCTGAGATTTTAAAGGACTATGGCTATGAATTGGATATTGTAGAATTTGAAGATTACGTACAGCCTAATCTGGTGGTAGAGTCCGGAGAGTTTGATGCCAACTATGTGGAGCATGTCCCTTACTTAAACAGCTTCAATGAGGAGCAGGGCACACATCTGGTAGACGCAGGGGATATTCACTACGAGCCCTTCGGAATTTATCCCGGTATCAAGAACAGCTTAGACGATATTGCAGATGGCGATAGAATTGCAATTCCCAACGATACCACCAATGAGGCAAGAGCCCTTCTGCTGCTGCAGGACAATGGATTGATTACCTTAAAGGAGAATGCGGGATTGACTGCAACGGTTAATGACATTGTGGAGAATCCTAAGAACATTGAGTTTGTGGAGCTGGAGGCAGCACAGGTAGCCAGAGTGGTAAAGGAAGTAGAGTATGTGGTACTCAATGGCAATTATGCTTTGGAGGCTGGGTACTCTGTAGGCAGGGATTCCATTGCTTATGAATCCAGCGATTCCGTAGCAGCTCAGACCTATGTCAATATCATTGCTGTATATGAGGGCAATGAAAACACAGATAAAATCAAAGCACTGGTATCTGTACTCAGATCAGATGCAATCAAGAAATTCATCCAGGATACCTACGACGGAGCAGTTATTTTCTACGAAAAGTAAAATGGAATAGGAAGAGGACCTTAGGGTCCTCTTTCTGGTACAGGGAGAATAAAATGAGTGAGATTGTAATCAAAAACCTTACGAAACGCTATGAAATCAGGGGAAATGAGGTAATAGCCCTAAGTGGTATCAATATTACCATTGAAAAAGGAGATATCTATGGGATTATCGGTATGTCAGGGGCAGGAAAAAGTACCTTGGTTCGTTCCATCAATTTCCTGGAGAAACCTACCGAAGGCCAGGTATTGATTGAAGGCGTGGATTTGGCGGAGTTGTCAGAAAAGCAGCTCAGAAAAAAGCGCAGCGAAATCGGAATGATTTTTCAGAATTTCAATCTGCTGGAGCAGAAAAATGTGCTGGAAAATATCTGCTTTCCTCTGGAGATAACCGGTTCCAAGAAAAGGGAAGCAAGGGAGAGAGCCAAGGAGCTACTGCATTTAGTGCACCTGGAAGACAAGGAAAGAGCGTATCCCTCGCAATTATCCGGTGGCCAGAAGCAGAGGGTGGCGATTGCCAGAGCGCTGGCAACCAATCCCAATATTCTATTATGCGATGAGGCAACCAGTGCCCTGGATCCGCAGACTACCGCTGCAATCTTAAGCCTGTTAAGAGAAATCAACGAGAAATTGGGAATTACCATTGTCATTATCACCCATCAAATGTCCGTGGTGACGGAGATTTGCAATAAGGTAGCCGTTATAGACAATGGTAGGCTTGTGGAGGAAGGCTATGTCAAGGATATTTTTGAAAATCCCAAGTCGGATGCTGCCAAGGTACTGATTTCAGGCAAGGAAATCCGGTTTACCCCCTTGGAGCATCTGGATTCTTCCTATAAGGTTCGGATTGTGTTTGGAGAAAACTCAGCCTATGAGCCGATTATCTCCAATGTGATTCTAAAGTTTCAGGCTCCGGTTAATATTTTAAAGGCAGATACCAGAAATGTGAACGGAAGAGCGGTAGGAGAAATGATACTCAGTCTGCCCGATGAGGAAGAGCTGCAACAGAGCATCATCACATATTTAAGAGAAAAGGGTTTAGCTGTAACGGAGGTGACGGAACATGTTTGATGCAAAGGTGATACAGATGCTGTTGGAGGGAATAAAGGATACCCTTTATATGACAATTGTTTCCACTGTGGTTGGGTATGCGTTAGGCTTACCTCTTGGCATCCTGCTGTATGTGTCCAGCGATAAAGGATTAAAACCCAATGCTGTTCTGTACCGGATAGGGGACTTTGTCTGCAATATTATCAGGAGTATCCCGTTTCTGATTCTACTGATTTTACTCATCCCCTTTACCAGATTGGTGGTGGGTCAAAGCTATGGCTCCACGGCAACTATTGTACCATTGGTTATTTGCGCAGCCCCTTATATTGCCAGGGTTGTGGAGTCCGCACTCAATGAGGTGGATGGGGGAGTGATTGAGGCCGCCAGGGCCATGGGAGCAAGTAACCTTCAGATTGTTTTTAAGGTTCTGTTGGTAGAGGCAAGAATTTCTTTGATTACAGGCTTTACCATTACTACCGGATTGCTGCTGGGGTATTCCGCAATGTCCGGAACGGTAGGAGGAGGCGGCCTGGGGGATATCGCCGTCAGGTACGGTTATTACAGATGGCAGACAGATATTATGCTTGTGACGGTGGTTCTTCTCATTCTTATTTTCCAGGTGATTCAAAATCTGGGAACCTGGATTGCGCGGAGGCTGGACCACAGAAAAAGGTAGCATATTCATAAAGAAGGAATATATTATATGGATTTTGGAGTAATAAAGGAGTATTTGCCCCTCTATGAAAAGGCATTTTTACTGACAATTAAAATAGGCTGGATAGGAATTTTGCTATCACTGGTTTTAGGGATTTTGGTGGCATTTATCCTGTTTTACAGGATCCCGGTGTTGAAACTGATAGCAGGAGCCTACATCGAGCTGTTTCGCAACACACCCCTTTTGGTACAGCTGTTTTTCCTATATTTTGGCTTGCCAAAGATAGGGCTTTCCATTTCTGCAGAGTGGTGCGGAGCCTTGGGGCTGGGGCTGTTGGGAGGCAGCTATATGGCAGAGGGCTTTCGAAGCGGCCTGGAGGCTATTCCGGTGTCCCAGACAGAAAGTGCTTACTCTCTGGGAATGTCAAAGGGGCAGATGTTTCGAAAGGTGATTTTGCCCCAGGCTTTTTCCCTAAGCATTCCGGCTATTGTTGCCAATGTTATCTTTTTACTAAAAGAAACCAGTGTGTTTTCTGCAATCAGCCTTATGGATTTGATGTTTACCGCTAAGGATTTAATCGGCCTGTATTACAACACCACGGAGTGTTTGTTCTTGCTTGTGCTGTTCTACATCCTGATGCTCCTGCCGGTATCCATTGCAGGAAGTGTTGTGGAGAAAAAAGCCAGATACAGAATGTTTGGAGTATAGGGTATGGGATTTGAGGTTTTGTTTAAAGGAAACAATTTCATAAGGCTTTTGGGAGGATTGGGACTGTCCCTTAAGATCAGCTTGCTGTCTGTCATCATCAGTATTGTGTTGGGAATCCTGGTTGGCCTGCTTATGACGGCGAAAAATTCCTATGTAAAGCTCCTGTTAAGAACCTATTTGGAAATCGTACGCATTATGCCCCAGATGGTGCTTTTGTTTCTGGTGTATTTTGGCGTTGCCAGGGCTATGGGAGTACATCTATCGGCAGAGGTTTCGGCGGTGATTGTCTTTTCCTTTTGGGGAACGGCTGAGATGGCGGATCTGGTGAGGGGGGCCCTTACTGGAATACCGGCCATTCAGTACGAAAGCAGTAGGGCGCTGGGCTTAACCATGGTACAGACCTATCGGTATGTCATTCTACCTCAGATTGTGCGCAGAATGATTCCCCTGTCTATCAACCTGATAACCAGGATGATCAAAACTACCAGCCTGGTTATGATGATTGGAATAGTGGAGGTCTTAAAGGTTGGCCAGCAGATTATAGAGGCGAATCGCAAGGCTTCCCCCAATGCGGCCTTTGGCGTGTTTGCAACCGTGCTGCTATTGTACTTTCTGGCTTGCTGGCCGATAAGCTGTCTTGCCAGGTATCTGGAGAAAAAATGGGAGAACTAAGATGAGTGAAATAGTAAGTGTAAAGAATCTATGCAAGCGATATGACGAATTGACTGTTTTGGATAATATCAGCTTCTCTGTGCAGAAAGGGGAGGTTGTGGTCATTGTGGGACCCTCCGGCTGCGGAAAGAGCACCTTGCTTCGATGTCTGAACGGCTTGGAGGAGATTCAGGACGGAAGGATATTTTTGGACGGAGAAAAAATTGAGACCAATAGGAATAAAACTAACGGCCTCTGTGAAAGAATGGGAATGGTATTTCAAAGCTATGATTTATTCCCTCACAAGACCATTTTGCAGAACCTTACTCTCGCTCCCATTATTGTAAAGAAGAGGAAACGTAAGGAAGTGGAGGAGGAAGCTCTGGCATTGCTGGAACGAGTGGGACTTTCTTCCAAGAAGGACAGCTATCCCAGGCAGCTTTCCGGCGGACAAAAGCAAAGAGTTGCCATCGTGCGGGCGCTGATTATGCATCCGGAGGTTCTCCTGTTAGATGAGATAACGGCGGCTCTTGACCCGGAGATGGTGCGGGAGGTGCTGGATGTGGTATTAAACCTTGCAAGAGAGGGGCGTACCATGTTGATTGTCACCCATGAAATGCAGTTTGCCAGGGCTGTAGCAGACCGTATGCTCTTTTTGGAGGGCGGCAAGATCGTAGAGGAGGGTGAGCCGGAGGAGTTCTTTGAGCATCCAAAGACAGAGAGGCTCCGCCAGTTTCTGCAGACCTTTACCTATATTAAGGAATAAAGATTGACATTCATTCAATTTGAATTTATAATACCTACTATATTGATAGGAATAATAGGAGCAAGCCATGGATAGAGTATATTTAGACAATGCAGCTACCACCAGAATAGACCCGGAGGTCTTTCAGGCAATGAAGCCTTACTTTGAGGAGGAATATGCAAATCCCTCCAGCTCATATCGCTTTGCCGGTGCTATTAACGGTAAGATACAGAAGGTGAGAGAAGAAATTGCAGGCTTCCTTGGGGCAAAATCCCAGGAGATTTTCTTTACCAGCGGAGGAAGTGAGTCTGACAATTGGGCCATTAAGGGAATTGCTGACAGCTTAAGAGAGAAAGGAAACCACATCATCACTACCAAGATTGAGCATCATGCGGTCCTTCATACCTGTGAGTTTCTGGAACGGCACGGATATGAAGTGACCTATCTGGAGGTGGATGAATTTGGACTGGTAGACCCTAAGGAGTTTGAAGAGGCGATAAAACCCAACACCATTTTAGCCTCTGTCATGTTTGCAAACAATGAAATCGGAACCATTCAGCCTATCCCAGAACTGGGACGGATTGCACACGAGCATGGGGTGCTTTTCCATACGGATGCTGTACAAGCCTTCGGGCATATACCAATCGATGTGCAGAAGATGAATATCGATCTGCTGTCAGCTTCCGCTCACAAGCTAAATGGGCCTAAGGGCGTTGGACTATTGTATATCAAGAGTGGAGTCAAGCTTTCCAACCTTATCCATGGAGGTGCCCAGGAGAGAGGCAGAAGGGCAGGGACCACAAATGCCCCGGGCATCATAGGCTTTGGAAAAGCAGTCAGCCTGGCAAAGGAGAGACTGGAGGAAAGCGCTGCATATGAAAAGAAGTTGCGGGATAAGCTGATTCAAAGGGTCACAGCAGAGATACCCTATACGAAATTTAACGGCCATCCGGAAAAGAGGCTTCCCAATAATGCGAATTTCTGCTTTCGGTTTGTTGAGGGAGAATCCTTATTAATCCTGTTGGACCAGAAGGGAATCTGCGCTTCCAGCGGCTCTGCTTGCACCTCAGGAGCGTTAGACCCCTCCCATGTACTGCTGGCCATTGGTCTGCCACACGAAATCGCTCATGGCTCTGTGCGCTTCACCCTGTCAAGAGAAACGACAGAGGAGGAAATAGATTATACCGTGGATACCTTAAAGGAGATTGTGGACAGGCTCCGGAGTATGTCGCCTCTTTACGAGGATTTTGTGGCAAAATCCCAAAACAAAGCATAATGGCATGAAGAAATGAAGCTTGGTATATGTGAAAGAGGTGTAAATCAGAACCGGGTGTATGACCGGGTAATTCCCGTATTTGAAAAGAATACGGAAAGTGGATAGGAGGTAAGAACTTGAGTCAGGTTACGGAATACAGCGAAAAGGTCATGGACCATTTTTCAAATCCCAGAAATGTAGGAGAGATTGAAAATGCCTCGGGGGTTGGAACTGTGGGCAATGCAAAGTGCGGAGATATTATGAGAATGTATCTTGCAATTGATGAGAATGGCATAATACAGGAGGCGAAGTTTAAAACCTTTGGCTGCGGAGCGGCCGTTGCTACCAGCTCCATGGCAACGGAACTGGTGAAGGGAAAGACGGTACAGGAGGCTTTACTGGTGACAAACAAGGCTGTGATGGAGGCATTGGACGGCCTGCCACCCATCAAGGTGCACTGCTCCCTGCTGGCGGAAGAGGCCATTCATGCTGCCTTGTGGGATTATGCACAGAAAAACCAGATTACTATTGAAGGACTGAAGCCGCCTGTGACGGATATTGATGAGACGGAGGAATTCTATCAACAGCAAGAGGAATAAAGCTTTGCAGTCTGGAATTGGGATATTTGAAAGGGACGGCTTTGCCGTCCCTGTTTGTTACGTTGGTACAGGATTTCGTTAAAATAAAATCTTCAGACTTTCTTTTCCTTGTAGTTTTTCAATCCAGGAAACAGGGATGGTGTCTGCACCATAATAGATACCGGCCAAGCCTCCTGCAATGGCAGCGATGGTGTCAGTATCCTCTCCCATATTCACTGCTTTTAAGACACAGTCCTTGTAGGTGCTTGTAGTAACCAAACACCAGATGGCAGACAGCATAGAATCTACTACATAGCCGGAGGGTGACAATTCACTTTCCTGATATTCCGCAAAAGTTTCTATATCCAGTAGTTCGTCATATTCCTCCAATTCCGATACAGCTTCCTTATCTTTCGCGTAGAAACGGAAGGCCTCTTCAACGCCCTGTTGAATCAGGGTATTTAAAGCATCGTCCTCCAAAGCAGTATGCAATTGTTTGATGATGAAGTAATAGATGCCGCAGGCGATACAGCTTCTCTTGTGGTTGTGGGTGAGGGCAGCAACCTGTTCGATGCTTTTTATCGCTTCTGCAGTCAGGTCTTTCTCGGTTTCCGACTGCTTCTCACACCAATAAACGCAGACAGGAAGAATGCGCATGAGAGCACCGTTTCCGTTGGCATATTCGCCGGTTTTTCCGCAGAGAAGATGGTCATGATTTGTGGCGAAGTTAAGAATCGCTTCATTACAGGTTCTTCCAATGTCAAAGGCTTGCCCAAAGGGAGTGTAGGCCCCCTTTTCTATCCAGAGTACAAACTTTTCCATGATATCCTGCAGATGAATCCCGCCACAGCTTTGGATACTATCTAGAGTAGCAAGCGCCATGCTGCTGTCATCAGACCAGCTTCCCTCGGGCAGATGAAACGTACCGTTACCTTCCATATCGGTAACCTTACCGTTTGGACGGTTTAGAATCTGGTCTTTGGTCAAGAATTCTACCGGAACTCCCAGAGCATCGCCAACGATTAATCCCAGCATACCATTTGTCATTGTTTTCATATTTGTTTTCCTTTTCTGAGTAGATATAGTATTATAAATATGATGTGGGGTTGAAACCCCTTCTTGATACCAGCAGAGCAGTCTGCTATTTTGATAGTATCATTATAGCTTTCTTAAGCAATGATTACAAGGGCTGCAAGTGAAGGTGTTGCTAAGAATTGTGTATGTGAATATAGATGCCTAGAATAGTGAATATGAAGAATTACCTTGAATAGTGTAAGTGAAGATACACCTGGAGTAGAGAAATATGAAGTGTTACCTAGAATAGTGTGTGCGAGGGAAAGAAAATGAAACCTAGAACAGAGTTGAGTTTACATTTATATGATGTCATGGTTAAGAGGGGCTATACTCCGGAGTTCAGCCTTTTGGTTACAATGAACCTTAACACGGACTGGACTGCGCAGAGAATGCTTGGATATTTAAACTATTATGACGAACTTCCCATGGAAGAAATCGTTGATGAGATGCTTTCCATCTTGAATGACAGAAATAGAATTATTCAGAAACACCAAATGGAAGAGACGAATATCAGGTACAATGAATTTCTCAATACGGGGTTGGAACAGCCGGGAGACCAGGGCTGAGTGAGATACGTTTTTAGAAGGGAGAGTTGGAGTAGTCAGCTGATGAACCAGAAGGATAAGGACAAAGAT
>CAMAHO010000074.1 GCA_945834545.1 uncultured Lachnospiraceae bacterium
CTTTATGCATTATCACATAGGCAGGTAGCCTTTTTTCTCTTTTTTTATCTATTTTAGGTATTGTTTCGAAAGAATACCTATGATAGAATATCTTTCGTCGACAAACAAGTGTCTTTGCTAGGAAAACAAACGGGAAAGGCGATTCTATGAATACGACAGAAGAAAACAGTTATTTTTTGGTGCGGGGAAGGGCGGTGCCTGAGGTGCTTTTAAAGGTTGTGGAAGCCAAGCAGCTCTTGGAAACCCAGAAAGCCATGACAGTGCAGGAAGCGGTGGAAAAGACCGGCATCAGCCGCAGTTCTTTCTATAAATATAAGGAAGATATCTTTCGTTTCCATGACAATACCCAGGGGAAGACCCTGACACTCACCTTTCAGATGGATGACGAGCCTGGACTTTTGTCTGAAGTGTTAAAGCTCATAGCCCAGTTTGAAGCCAACATTCTGACCATTCATCAAAGTATACCGATTAACGGGATTGCTTCCTTGAGCCTGAGCATCCAGGTTCTGCCAAACACAGGGGATGTATCCAAGATGCTGGAGGAGATGGAAAAGAAGCGTGGTGTGCACCATGTAAAGATTGTTGCGAAAGAATAAAAAGAGAGAGGGAATGATTATGATAAAGGTTGCAGTTTTAGGCTACGGCACGGTGGGAAGCGGTGTCGTGGAAGTAATTGAACAGAATAAGGAGCAGGTGAATAAAAAAGCCGGCGATTGCTTAGAGGTGAAATACATATTGGACTTGAGAGATTTCCCCGGGGATCCCTACGAGAACAAGGTGGTACACGACTTTAATGTTATAGTAGACGATCCTGAGGTGCAGATTGTATGTGAGACCATGGGAGGTACCGGTGCTGCTTATAAGTTTACGAAAGCTTGCCTGGAGGCAGGAAAGAGTGTTTGCACCTCCAATAAGGCATTGGTTGCAGAGTATGGGCCGGAATTACTTAAGATTGCTGAGGAGAAGAACTGTAATTACTTATTCGAGGCCAGCGTAGGTGGAGGTATTCCCATCATTCGCACCCTCAATTCCTGCCTGACGGCAGAAAAGATAGAGGCCATCGTGGGCATTTTAAACGGTACTACCAACTATATGCTCAGCAAGATGGAGAAGGAAGGTGCAGAGTACGCCGATGTGTTAAAGAAAGCTCAGGAGAAGGGGTATGCAGAGGCAGACCCTACTGCAGATGTAGAGGGTCAAGATGCTTGTAGAAAGATAGCAATCCTTTCCTCTTTAATGACAGGCAAAAATGTAAATTACGAAAAAATATATACCCAGGGCATTACCCGGATTTCTGCTATGGATTTTGAGTATGCCAAGGCTGCAGGAAAGAGCATTAAGCTATTAGCCACCAGTAAGCTTGAGGATGATAAACTGCTGGCTATGGTTGCACCTGCCATGATAGATAAGGAGAATCCGTTAAGTATGATAAACGGAGTATTTAACGGGGTGCTTGTGACAGGAAATATGCTTGGCGATTCCATGTACTATGGAAAGGGTGCAGGAAAACTTCCTACAGCCAGTGCGGTTGTAGGTGATGTGGTGGAATGTGCCAAGCATCTTGGCAAAAACATCAAGTGCCACTGGGATGCCGATGAGGTTGAGCTTGTGGATGTGAAGAAGAGCAGGCGAGCTTTTTATGTGAGAGCACAAGCCTCTGCCATGAATGAGATCAAGAAAGCGATTCCCAACGGTGAGGTGGTTCAGCTTGCAGACTACAGCGATGAGTTTGCTTATTTTACACCGGTTATGGTTGAGGAAGAATTGGACCGGAAGCTGGAGGCGGTACACCGGCAGGTGTTATCTGTTATCCGTTTAGCATAGAATGCAATGCAATAATATACAATTGATAAGGAAGGATTTATACAATGTCTAAGGTAGTAAAGTTTGGTGGAAGTTCTCTGGCTAGTGCAGAGCAATTTGAGAAGGTAGGAAAAATCATTCGAAGCGACAAGGAAAGAAGATATGTGGTTCCGTCTGCTCCCGGAAAGCGTTTTTCTGAGGATATCAAGGTGACAGACATGCTCTATAGCTGTTACGCATTGGCAGAGGAGGGAAAGGACTTCTCCAAGGAGTTAGAGGCGATTAAGGAGAGATACAACGGGATTATCGAGGGCCTGAAATTAAAACTCTCTCTGGATGACAGATTTGAGGAGATTAAAAAGCAGTTTGCAGCCAAGGCAGGGAAGGATTATGCAGCCTCCAGAGGTGAGTTCTTAAACGGTATCATCATGGCAAATTATCTTGGGTATGAGTTTTTGGATGCCGCAGAGGTGGTTTTCTTTAATGAAAAGGGTGAGTTTGATGCGGCTAAAACGGATGCAGTACTCTCCGAGAGATTGCAGACTATGAGTAATGTAGTGGTTCCCGGTTTCTACGGCTCCAATCCCGATGGCAGTGTACGAACCTTCTCCAGGGGAGGCTCCGATATTACAGGCTCTATTGTTGCTAAGGCAGCCAAGGTGGATGTCTATGAGAACTGGACAGATGTATCCGGTATCTTGATTGCTGACCCCAGAATTATCAAAGACCCTGTAGGAATAGAAGTGATTACCTATAAGGAGCTTAGAGAGCTGGCTTACATGGGCTTTAATGTGCTTCACGAGGATGCTATCTTCCCGGTGCGCCAGATGGGTATACCGATTAATATTCGCAACACCAATGCTCCTATGGATGAAGGCACCTGGATTGTGGGAAGCACCTGTCAGAAGTCCAAGTACACCGTAACCGGTATTGCAGGTAAGAAGGGCTTTTGCTCCATCAATATTGAAAAGGATATGATGAACTCCGAAATTGGCTTTGGAAGAAAGGTTCTCCAGGCCTTTGAGGAAAACGGAATTTCCTTTGAACATGTGCCTTCCGGGATTGATACCATGACGGTATTTGTACATCAGGATGAGTTTATGCACAAGGAGCAGAAGGTAGTGTCTGCTATCAATCGTTTGGCAAAGCCTGATGTAATCGAGATAGAAGCGGATTTAGCGTTGATTGCCGTGGTTGGAAGGGGAATGAAGTCCACACGGGGAACAGCCGGAAGAATCTTTTCGGCTCTTGCTCACAACAATGTGAATGTCAAGATGATTGACCAGGGTTCCAGCGAGCAAAACATCATCATCGGCGTTGCAAATGAGGACTTTGAGACAGCCATAAAGGCTATCTATGATATCTTTGTTTCCACCAGACTGTAAGGATAAGGGGAGAGAGTGTTCATCAGCTAAAGCGGTCACAGGAGTGACTGTGGATTCAGTTGGAGGATGGAATGGAAGAACAAAGGAATAAGAAGGATTTGGAGATGGAACGGCGGGAGGAGAGACGAAAAAGGCGTCAGAGAAATCAGATTATTGTGTACACAGTGATGCTTTTACTGGTTGCCTTGACAGCCTTTGGAGTAGTCAGTCTTGTGTCAGCAATCTCCAATCGAAATACAGAACAGGAAGTGGAGCAACAGCAGTCTGTACAGGATTCCACACAGTCGGCTTTGGATGAGCTGGTGTCTACGGAGGAGGAGTTACCGCCTGTGTCACAGGAGGTTGTTGAGCTTACTCCGGAGCAGAAGCTGGAGGAAATCGTGAATGCGGCAATTGAGGTTATGCCCATTGAGGATAAGATTGCGGGATTGTTTATTGTATCTCCTGAAAGCATTACCGGTGTGAAGACCGTTACGAAAGCCGGAGAGGGCACCAAGACCGCCTTAGAAAAATATGCTGTGGGCGGTATCGTGTATCAGGCTAAGAATATAAAGGATGCAGACCAGTTTAAGGAGATGCTAAACAATACGGAGCTTTGGAGCAAGTATCGACTTTTTCTGGGTGTAGAGCAGGACTTAGGTGACAATGGTCCTTTGGTGGAGAAAGGACTGATGGAAACTACTTTGACACCAAAGGAGCTAGCAGCTACCGGGGATGCCGCCGTGGCTTTGTCTACAGGGGATAAGCTGGGCGAATCTCTGAGTTCATACGGATTAAATGTCAATTTTGCTCCCCTGGCAGATTTGTCCGGAGAAAAAGGCTATCTGGACGGAGCAGTCTATTTAAGCGACAATATTGTGTTAAACAGCGCGTTTTCTACAGGCTTAACTGCCGGTATGAAGAACCAAGGGGTTATTGGCTGCCTTAAGTATTTTCCGGGAAGCGGAAGTGCTAAAAAGGTGGCAGAGGGAGATATGATTCATTCTGAGCAGAGTCTGGAAGATTTTATGACAAAGGATTTTGAAATGTATCGCAATGCCATCGCCTCAGGGGTTGATATGATTATGGTGGGAAGCTTTTCAGCGGAAGCCCTCACAGGCGACAGAACTCCTTGCGCGTTGTCTCAAACAGTGGTTACAGAATATTTACGTGGGGAATTGGGTTACCAGGGAATCATCGTTACTGATTTTCTGAATCAAAAATCTATCACATCTTATTATGAATCAGATGTAGCAGCGGTTATGGCATTAAAGGCCGGCTGCGATATGCTTCTTGCTCCTGAGGATTTTGAGAAAGCCTATCAGGGTGTCAAGGAAGCAGTGGACAACGGAAGTATTTCCGTGCAGCGAATTGACGATGCTCTGAGACGGATTTACAGGGTGAAGTTTGCTGACAGAGTTCAATAATAGTGTGCCAGGGGGACGGTAATTTCTGGCTTTTTATATGTCCCCCTGGTACACTTTATTATACAAACAGAAAAAGAGAAAGAGAGGGTATGGTATGGCAATGATGGAAAAACCACAGGTGGAGCTATTACCTGATGGCGGAAAGTATTGGGAGAATGTATTTGAGGAGTTTTACTTGAAGGCATATGTGCCTGCCACCAAGATTGACGGGCAGGTGAATAATTATACCTTCAGAGCGCCGCTTTTGCTTGTCTTTGAGGAGGAAAGACAAAGCAAGGAGCAGGCGATTGCTTATGCAAAGAGGAGTCAGCTGGAGGAAATCGCTTCCCAAGTGGACTCCAGTGTGCTGTTTATTTATCCTACCTGTCAGGGAGGATGGGAAAACGCAGACGAGAGTCTCTATCAGGCAATCATCAAAGAGGTAAGGATGGTTCCGGATTATGAGGATGGAATCTCCTCAGTGACAGATTTCTTTACCAGAGAATTCAAGGGGTACTTCATCAGAGGAGCTATTTTTAGGGCTGACATTTTTAGCTTTGGAAAATCCGCAGACTATGTTGCAACCCATCTGTTAAAGACGATTCAGGGAGAGTATCTGTGGGGACCGGGTGAGATTACCCCGGCTATGTGCTGTATGCAGAATCTGAGTGTGAAGCCTGTGGTGGAGCGCAAGGATATAGGAATCCTCAGTGTGGGAAATGACGCAAAGTTGGAAGCGGCCTTTGAGGGCTGTGAAAACCTTCTGAAGAGAGAGGCTGAGGCAGACGGATTTAAGGCAGATTTTCATGCCTTTATTCGCAAATTTAAGATGTGGTGTGGCAATCTGGAAATCGAACCGGACTTTGACAGCCTGGATATGACAGAGGAAGCAGGCAGTGTTGTGGTTCAGACCTCCGTCAATAACAAGGGGAAATTTGCCGGAAGCAAGGAGCATACGGTTGGCTATTTTGCATACTACAACAATGCTTTGCTGAAACAGGAGAATATTCCGCTTTTAGTGGGATTTCATGGTGGCGGAGACTCCTCTATGTTTTTGACCTTTGTCTCCGGTTGGTATGAAATAGCGCACAGATATAATTTCCTCTATGTGGCTCTGGAGAATCATCAGGACATTCCCGCTGAGGAAGCAGCTCAGGTGATTGAGCATTTAAAGCAGAAGTATCCGGTGGATGAAAACCGAATCTATGCAACCGGCTTTTCTATGGGAAGCGGCAAGACCTGGGATATGTTCCAGGAGTATCCGGAGATTTTTGCCGGGTTGGCACCTCACAGTGCACTTTTCCCGGTGAGAAACAATCCCTTCAGTCCGGATTTAGGAGATAGGTTAAATGAAACCGTTGCTGTTCCAATGTTCTATTCAGGAGGGGAGTTGTCTCACCTGCCGGAGCTGCCTTTCCAGGCAGAGCAGGGCTTGGAGCGGATTCAGTATGCAGCCAGGGTAAATAAGATAAAGAAGAAATTCAAATATACTTATGCAGAAAAAGAGAATTGGGAGGACCCAATCTGGAGTATTTCCGGTGACCGTGTGGAGAAACTTAAGGATGAGTCCAGAGGTAGCACGCTCACGATTCACTACTTTGACAGTGAAGATGGAGTCTGCAGGACAGCCTTTGCCAGTGTCAGTGGTCAGGTGCACGAGTGCAGACACCACACCTGCGAGCAGGCCTGGAAGTTTATTTCGCAATTCAAAAAGGGAGAGTAATAAAAAGGGGTCATGGGGGACAGGTCCATATGACCCCCCTGTTGCAATTGCGTTATTTCATTTTAAATTTCTCCACATTACCCTGCATTAGAGCAGCCTGCTCATACAGAGTTTGAGCCAGGGCTACACATTCCTCGGAGGTCGCCTGGGTGTTGGTGGTAAAGTCTTCTACACTCTTCATATCTTCAGTGACGGAAGCAGTCATTTGAGAGCTTTTTACGATACACTCTGCGATCTGGGAAATCTGTTTATTCACTTCTTCGGTAGCAACGACTACCTGTTTCATCTGAGCGCAGGTTTCTTCGGCCAAAGCAATTCCCTTCTCCACTGCCAGATTCGACTGGCTAATCAATTCGGTAGTGTCTAAGGCAGCCTTTGCTGTTCGCTCAGAAAGGTTTCTGACGGATTCTGAAACCACTGCAAAGCCACGACTGGCTTCACCGGCTCTTGCGGCTTCGATAGAAGCATTCAGCGCTAACAGATTGGTTTGCTCTGCAATACCATTAATGATATCTAATATCTCGGCGATACTCTTAGATTTCTCATTGATTTCGTTCATGGCAAGCTCAAGATTTTGAATCTTTTGGTATCCGTCTTCAAGGCTTTTTTTGGACTGTTTTGATAAATCCTCAGAAAGCTTTGCCATTTGCATACCGTTTTCAAACTCAGCTTAGACAGCTTGTATCTTACTGTCTACAACGCTCACCACTTCCATGACATTTTCCACATCCTCTGCAAGACTGCCTGCTCCGTCAGAAACATTTTTGGAGCTTTCAAAAACAGCTCCGGAAGCACCGGCACAGAAGAAATCAAGGGGAGAGGAATTGGGATAATCATGAATGTATTTACAGTAGTGAAGGACAATGTTACTGCAAGGCAAGTGGCTATGCAGTATGGTATTAAAATCAATCGGAGCGGGCTGGCTTGCTGTCCGTTTCATAAGGACAAGACTCCCAGCATGAAGATGGATAAGAGATACTATTGCTATGGCTGTGGAGACACTGGAGATGCCATTGATTTTGTGGCAAAGTACTTCGGTCTTGCACCAAAGGAAGCTGCAATGAAGATTGCATCTGACTTTGGACTAAACTATGATGCAACCAACCGAGCACCACCGAAAAAGATAGCACCAAGGAAAACACCGGAGCAGATATTGGATGAGGAACAGAGGCAGTGCTTTAGGGTTCTGTCGGACTATTATCATCTGCTAAAGAAATGGAAAACAGAATATGTATCGAAGAGCATGGATGAGGAATGGCATCCCTGCTTTGTAGAAGCTCTGCAGAATATCAGTAAAGTGGAATATCAGCTTGATACTCTTCTTGAAAAGTATATCCCTGACAGAGCTTTTGTTGTTTCTGACATTGGAAAGGGGGTGAAGTCGATTGTACGAAGAATTGAAGAGTATCGAAGAAGTCAGGGCGATGCTGGAGTGCACAGAAAAGGGAGAAGTCAGGAAAACAGTAGGTAATTATCGTCTGATTTTGATGCATGACCCGAATCTGAAAGGTGCATTCCGGCTGAATATGTTTACGGACAAAATTGACATTACAAGAGATTTGGGATGGCATCGGGAGAGTGAGAGCCTTACGGATGTGGATTTGAAGTTTCTTGTTGTCTATTTTGAAAAGCAATACGGATTATCCAACGAAAAGCGAATTGAGGATGTGATAAAGGTTGTGGCAAATGAAAACCGCTATCATCCGGTTCTTGATTATATCAATTCCTTAACATGGGATGGCAAGGAGCGAATACGCTATGTACTGCATCATTTCTTAGGAGCAGAGGTCAGCGATTACACTTATGAGGTGATGAAGTTCTTTATGATGGGTATCATATCAAGAATTTCCTGCCCAGGCATCAAGTTTGAGGTAATGCTTTGCCTGGTAGGTGGTCAGGGAGCCGGTAAATCCACTTTTCTGCGTTTCCTTGCCATGAAGGACGATTGGTTTACGGATGATCTAAGAAAATGGATGATGACAATGTATACCGAAAGATACAAGCACATCTGATTGTGGAGTTCCCTGAAATGGTGGCTATTCTCAATGCCAAGAATGTGGAAGATACCAAGTCCTTTATGAGCAGGCAGAAGGATACTTATAAGACACCGTATGACCGGCATCCGAAAGACCATAAGAGGCAGTGTGTGTTTGCCGGTTCGTCAAATTCATTGGATTTTTTGCCTATGGATAGGTCGGGAAACCGAAGATTCCTGCCTATTCTGTGTAGGTCGAATGAGGCTGAGGTTCATATCCATGATGATGAAAAAGCATCAAGGGAATATATAGACCAAATGTGGGCAGAAGCAATGGTAATCTATAAGAGTGGCGATTTTCAGTTGAAGCTTCCAAAGAAGATTGAGGAAGAGCTTCGGGAGTATCAGAAACAGTTTATGCAGGAAGATACCAAGAAAGAGCGTATTCTTGATTATTTGGAGCATTGTCAAGCAAATATGGTTTGTTCAAGGCAGTTGTACGCTGAGGCATTGGGGAATGACGGAAATCCGGCACAATGGGAAATTCGAGAGATTAACGACATTATGAATAACTGTAGTGACTGGATTGCCTTTAGTAATCCAAGACATTTTTCTGAGCCATATCGCCGGCAGAAAGGATGGGAGAAGCCTGACAACAAAGGTCAGGATTTTCAACCGATTACCAAGGAGTAGATGGAACAGCTATCATTGCCGGCGGAGTGGATGCAGTGATAAATGCCCAGTAGGTTGTCGACTAGTTGTCTATCCCGTTGTCAATCTCGTTGTCGGTTCTATATTCCTAAAACCCTTATATTTACTATATTTTTAGGGGGTATATATAGTTCTGACAACGAAAGCAACGGAATATTTTAAGAAAAAGTAAATTTAGGAAAAGTAACTATAAATAAAAGGAATTGAGAGTTTTTGAAGGTCGGTTGTCAGCTTCCGGTTGTCAGCTGAAAGAGGCTCTTCCTTATCAGGCAAACAAAAAAGGAGAACACAAAATGGAGAATACAAAATCACACACACCGGTAGCACTCAGGAAGCAGATAGGTGGCACAATGTATGTTGTGAGCGTGCATTTCAATGAGGATGCCAAGGAAACCATGAAGGACAAGATAAAGAGACTGATTGAGAATGATGTTAGGGGAACGCAACATACTGCATAGGTAAAAAAGCATGTAGAAAAATTGTATATATCATGGGATAATCGGTGTGTTCGATGAGAGCGAAAATTTGAATTTGGCTATTTGGGTGTTGCTAAGTAATTATTAGGCACACTTGCTAAGTGAAACCATAAGTCTATAATTCAATATTGGTATATACACC
>CAMAHO010000075.1 GCA_945834545.1 uncultured Lachnospiraceae bacterium
GTTGCGCAGGAGCCGGAGCGAATCAGTGCGTGCGAGGAGTAGAAAACGAGCGGTCACAGAGGTGAGTTGTGACCGGACGGGTGGCAAGGAGGAGCTGTGGCCCTGTCTATGGTTTGAAGGCTGTCATCACAGCTTACAAAAAACAAAAGGAGGCAGAAAATTGAAAATTGATTCCAGCGTAATAGGAATGGAATCCGCCGGAAGCTACAGGGCTTCCACAAGAACCACAAAAAGGTTCGCGATAATGGACTATCGGAGTGAAAACGAGAAAGGGCAGGAAAGCCCGGAAAATGGGCTGAATCTGGGAAAGGAGGAAAAGGAGACAGAACCGGGAACAATTAGTAGTCATCAGGAAAGAATGAAGGTCACGTATTTGCCGGAACGGGTGAAACGCACTGACAACACGGTACATGACATCAGGCAGATGACCGTTCGGTACATCTTTGAGCTGTTGTTTGCTCAGAGAAGGGGACGCCTGAAAGAGTGGATGGCAGAGCAAAACCAGAAATGGGGAGTGGAAGATAATCTGACACAGCCCAAGCTTACCTTAGGCAATGTGGGAAATCTGTCCTTTGTCCAGGAAAGCGTGTATGAAGAAGAACAGAGTATGTCCTTTTCCACCAAAGGGGTGGTGAAGACCAGTGACGGACGGAGCATTGAATTTGGTATCCATCTGCAGATGACACAGTCCTTTACGGAGTATTATAGAGAGGAGCTGGAGCTGTCGGCAGTGCAGCTGTGCGATCCCATAGTTCTCAATTACGATACAGACTGCGCTCAGCTTTCGGACCAGACCTTTGTATTTGACTTGGATATGGATGGGGAAAAAGATGTTTTGCACGCTCCCGGAGCCGGAAGCGGTTTCCTTGCCCTAGACCGCAACGGGAACGGTCAGATTGACGACGGCAGCGAGCTCTTTGGAGCCAAAAGTCAGGACGGCTTTCAGGATTTGGCAAAATATGATGAGGATCATAACGGCTGGATTGATGAAAATGATTCCATCTTTGAAAAGCTTAAAATCTGGTGTCCCGACGAGAACGGAGGAACCCAGTACAGTCTTAAGCAGAAGGGAGTCGGGGCTATCTGTCTGCAACACGCGGCAACCGCATATGACCTGAAATCCACTCCCAGTGATGTAAAGGGCAGAATCCGAAGTACCGGTATCTTTTTATTTGAGAATGGTACTGCGGGAACCATTCAACAGTTGGATTTGGCAAAATAAACCTAGAAACCTTTTTTGGCAAATGAATAGAATCCTACATTCAGGTAACAATAGCATTGTAAAGAATGTTAACTGAAGGAAGGGATCGCCATGAAAAATGATACGAATCGCAATGCAAAAAAGGAACGAGTTATAATGCTTTTGTCATCTGTCTTTGTATTAACTGCCCTGACAGTTACCGGTGTCTATCTGAAGACACAGGATACAAAGAAGGATGATTCCGGGTACAGAGTGGACTTTTCTACCTTGGAGAAAACCAAACAAACCGATTACGCTCAGGGAAAGGATACTAGTCTGGGAGGTATCTCTCAGGAGATAGAGGATGATCTGGACTACATGCCTATGGAAGTGGGTGGAAGTGATATTATTCTGCCGGAGATGGGAAAGACTCAGGAGAAACCCATACAGGAAACGCCTATTGCAGAACAAGAGGAAGAACCGGAGCTGACGGAGGAGGTATTTGTTGATACCACCCTACATTTCCCGGGGGCAGGTCAGATACTCCGGCCGGTTACCGGGGAGGTGTTAATCCCCTACAGCATGGACAAGAGTGTTTACTTTACAACCCTGGACCAGTATAAGTACAATCCGGCCCAAATCTATCAGGCGGAAACCGGCACGGTCGTTGCCGTTTGTGCGGATGGTTTGGTGGAGGATATTTCCTATGACCCGGTCACCGGATACACCGTATTGCTGGATATGGGAGATGGGTACAAGGCAGTTTACGGTCAGATGGATGCCATCAGCTACATTGTAGGAGATGTGGCATATAAGGGGACGGCCTTGGGAGAAGTCGCTGAACCAACAAAATATTTTGCTGCGGAAGGGTCAAACCTCTACTTTGAATTGCAATACAATGGGGAACCCCTGGACCCTGAGCTCTATTTTATGAAATAATGAAGGAAGAAAACATTGCATAGCAATCTGATTCGTACTAAGATAAGGGAGGCATCCTTAAAATCGTGAGAACGATAAAAGTCGGATGCCGGAGAAGAGTATGAAGAAGTTTTTGACGATTGCAGTGTTTTCTTTCTTTTTTTGTGTATGTTTCGCAGCCTGCGGGCAAGCATCGGAGGAAACACTTACAGAAGGAGAACCTAAGCCCAGTATAAATAAGGCCCAGTCTATGGAACAGGTGGCGGTACTAGCCTATGAACTGCCTGAGAGCAAACCCTCTATTTTGATAAGTTTTCGTGGTTATCAGGCAAAAAGAGAGAAACAGGCCGTATTTACATCCGCCTATCCCATTGACAACTTCCAGGTCAGGAGGGCTGCAGATGATCAGGTGGTCTTGGAAAAGACAGTCAATTACTCCAAGGCGGAGGACGGTACTGTGGGAACCGGCAGCTTTACGGAGTTGGTGGAGGAGGGAGAGTACTACATTTTTGCCAAGGGAGTAGGCAGATCTAAGAGTTTTCACATTGGTAAGAGCTTTTTTGCAGAAGAGTTTTGGAATATGACGGACAAGATAAGAGATAAAGCTAGGGAGAATCAAGCCTCCCTACATGAGCTGGCTCAATTGTTGATGCTCTATGAGTGGTATCCGGATCTGTTTACGGATGAGGATGAAAACGGTATCCCACAGGTTCTGGAATTTCTCGCCGGCTGGAGTGAACGGGAAGAAAATGCTACCCTGCTGACGGCCGCAGTAATGGCAAAATTTAGCTTTCTGTTTCGGGATTATGACCGAAAGTTAGCGACAAAGCTATTAAACAAGGCCAGCACTATCTTTGAACAGGAAAAGGAAGGGCAGGGCACAGATGCCGACTACTTCTTTGCCTTGACGGAGCTTTATAGGGCTACCGGTCGGTATGAATATCGAAAGGCCATTGAGGAGTATGTGGAGTATTTTAGGAACCATATTGATTTTCTGAATAGGGAAGGGTATCTCTATGGGGCTATGACCTATCTTACCACTTATCAGAAGGTAAATCTGGAGCTTTGTAATCTACTGATGGAGCAGATTAACCGAAAGGCAGAAGAAAATGCAGAGAGCCTAACCAAGCTGACTGACCCGGCAACCGGAAAGAATAACGGACCAGGTCAGATTTTCGAACAGGCTTGTATTGTGGTAGCAGCAAATTACATTATGAACAATCCGGAATATAATCGCATTGTGGAGAAGGTCTGGGATTATTTTTCAGGCCAAAACGTTGCCTCTCTGGATTCTGTTTCCCAGTGTGAAGACTATGCCGGGTATTTACTGCTGTTGGGTCAACTATATGCAGTTGAAGAGAGATTATAAGTAAAGCTCTTTGTTTTTAAAGTAGGTGTCGGAGATGATGCTCTGGAAATAGGAGCCGGGATTCTTGCGGGCTTCCTTATCCAGAGTAGCCATATCAACAGGCTTACCGTATTCCAGGATTACGGTAGCCTTTTTTATTTTAGGCATTTGGTCTTCAAAGATAGCGGAGGAGTTTACAATCGTCATGGGAACGACCGGGATTTTCCCTTTTTCTGCAATCTTAAAGCTACCGTCGTGGAAGGGGAGAAAGCTGTCGTTTACCTTGTTTCTGGTTCCCTCAGGGAAGATACAGATGGAGATACCTTCCTTTGTTTTTTCAATAGCTTCCAGGATGGTTTTCAGCCCCTGCTTTACATCAGCTCGATCTAAAAACAGACAATGTAACCGGCGCATCCAAACGCTAAGCAAAGGTACCTTAAGCATTTCCTTTTTTGCCACATAGCCGGTGGGACGTGGAACCCTGACATAGGTCAGGATGATATCGTAAAAGCTCCTGTGGTTTCCTACATACAGGACGGGAGTGTCCTTGGGAACATTTTCTTCCCCCAGTACAATCACCTTAGTGCCGGATAAGAAAATGACAATTCGGAAGGCCCAGTTGACAATGGCCAGGGAGGATTTGTCCGCTTTCTGTGGTTTCCATTTGCGGAAAAGCCACTCAAAGACCATTAAGGGAATGGATAAAATCAGGAATAAACCTACAAAAAGTGCAACCAGTATAAAGCGTATCATAAGATAGTCCTTTCAAATATGGAATAATAGACCGGATCTGGTTTTCTTTCCTACCAAGACCACTATTGGTATAGTATCACAATTCTTGTGGTTTTTGGAAGTCTACTTTTCAATCTGGCGAAAATGTGGTACATTTATCCGGGCGGTACTCTTTTCTTGAGAGATAAGCCCCAGGAAAGAAGAAAACGAGGATAACCTATGCTTTTATTACAGAATGGATATCTATTAGATCCCAAATCAGGCTTTGAAGGCAAGAGGGATGTTTTGATGGAAGAAGGTCGGATTGTAAAGATTGCTTCTTTCATCGAGCCAAAGGAAGACACGGAATGTCTGAATGTAGAGGGCTTGTTTGTGGCACCCGGTCTAGTGGATGTCCATGTACATTTCAGAGACCCCGGTTTTACCTACAAGGAGGACATCTTTTCAGGGGCCGAGGCAGCAGCAGCGGGTGGAATCACCACAGTTGTGCTGATGGCCAACACAAAGCCGGTGGTAGACAATGAGGGGACTCTATCCTATGTGCTTGAGAAGGGACGTCAGACTAAGATTCATGTGGAAACCTGTTGTAGTGTGACCAAGGGCCTTGGGGGAAAGGAACTGGCACCATTGGAGCTGCTTGCAAGAAATGGAGCTGTGGGATTTACGGACGATGGGATTCCCATTTTGGAGGAGGCTCTTTTGCAGCAGGCTATGGAGGTTGCGGCAAAATTGCGATTGCCCATCAGTCTTCACGAGGAAAATCCCGCTTTGATAGAAAACAATGGCATCAACAGTGAGGCAGCCAAGGAGATATTTGGGCTGGGAGGCTCCCCCAGAGAAGCAGAGATTTCCATGATAGAGAGAGATGTGGAAATCGCCCTGCGGACAGGGGCTGATGTGGATATACAGCATATCAGTACCAAGGAAGGGGTAGAGCTAGTCAGGAAGGCGAAGGCGAAAGGCGCTAAGATTCATGCGGAAGCTACCCCTCATCATTTTACATTGACACAGGAGGCGGTGAAGGAATATAAAACCTTGGCAAAGATGAACCCGCCTCTTCGTACAGAGGAGGATCGCCTTGCCATTATCGAAGGCCTGGCGGATGGCACTATCGACCTGATTGCCACCGACCATGCCCCCCACTCTAAGGAGGAGAAGGAAAGGGAGTTTACAAAGGCACCCAGTGGGATTATCGGTCTGGAGACCGCTCTTTCCCTGGCATTAACCAGCTTGGTAGAGGAGGCCGGACTTCCTTTGATGGAGGTGCTGCGCAAGATGACCTACAATCCTGCCAGCCTGTATCATTTAGATGCCGGCTATTTACAGGAGGGTGGACCGGCTGACCTGGTTGTATTTGACCGAAAGGAGACCACCATAGGAGAGAGCTTCGCCTCCAAATCATCCAACACCCCCTTTGTGGGCAGACGGGTAGCAGGCTCTGTCAGGTACACCATCTGCAGGGGCAACATCATTTATACATCAGAGAAGAAGTAACATAGAAAGAGGGAAGCATATGAGTGGAAAGAAGAAAGAGCAGGGAACCGTGATTTCCCAAAAGCAGCTTGCAGAGGGGATTTATGATATGACAATACGTACAAGCCTGGCAAAGACCACGGTTCCGGGGCAGTTTATCTGCATTTATCCCAAAGACAGAAGTACCTTGTTGCCCAGGCCTATCAGTGTGTGTGAGGTGCTGGGAGAGGATGTGCTTCGCATTGTTTACCGCGTTGCAGGACAGGGCACAAAGGAATTTTCTTCCTATGCTGAAGGAGAATCCATTGCAGTCATGGGACCTATTGGAAATGGCTTTCCGCTGGAGGAGGGAAAGAATAAAAAGGTCTTTCTTATGGGAGGCGGAATCGGTGTTCCTCCCATTTTAGAGCTCTCCAAGGCTCTCCAAACGGGAAAAGAAAAGAAACAGATTATCTTGGGATATCGCAATCAGGATACCTTCCTAGTGGAAGATTTTGCACAGTACGGCACGGTTTATCTGGCTACTGAAGACGGTTCCGTTGGCACAAAGGGGAATGTCTTAGATGCGATTAGGGCTCAGGCTTTGGAGGCAGAGGTGATTTATGCCTGCGGTCCTATGCCTATGCTTCGGGCAATCAAGGCATATGCTTCACAGAAGGGCATACCTGCCTATATTTCCCTGGAGGAGCATATGGCCTGTGGTGTGGGAGCCTGCCTTGGCTGTGTGGTGAAAACCAAAGAGGTGGATCATCACTCTCACGTTAGGAATGCAAGAATTTGTACAGAGGGACCGGTTTTTGAGGCTTCCCAGGTTGAGATATAGGAGGACTTTGATATGAATACAGCAGTGACAATCGCAGGGGTAACCTTTAAAAATCCTGTTATGACAGCCTCAGGTACCTTTGGCTCTGGTATGGAGTACTCTCAATTTGTGAATTTGAATAAGCTGGGTGCTGTGGTAACCAAGGGAGTCGCCAATGTGCCATGGCCGGGAAATGCAACGCCCCGAGTAGCTGAGGTGTACGGTGGAATGTTAAATGCCATTGGACTGCAGAATCCCGGAATTGACGTGTTTATGGAGCGTGACATTCCTTTTTTAAAGGAGTATGACACAAAGATAATTGTCAATGTCTGCGGTAAAACTGTGGAGGACTATGTGGAGGTGGTGGAGCGCCTTGGTCAGGAGGAGGCCGTCTCCATGCTGGAAATCAACGTCTCCTGTCCTAATGTAAAGGAGGGGGCGATTGCCTTTGGACAGAAGGCAGATGCACTTTACAATATAACCTCTGAGATCAAAAAGCATGCCAAACAACCCATCATCATGAAGCTTAGCCCAAACGTGACGGATATCACAGAGATGGCTAAGGCAGCTGAGGCAGCAGGGGCAGATGCTCTTTCCTTAATCAATACCTTGACGGGTATGAAGATTGACATTCACAGGAGAACCTTCGCTCTGGCAAATAAGACAGGGGGAATGAGCGGTCCTGCCATTAAGCCCATTGCGGTGCGTATGGTATATCAGACGGCCCAGGCTGTGAAAATTCCCATTATCGGCATGGGGGGAATTGCTACAGCAGAGGATGCTATCGAATTCTTGTTGGCAGGGGCTTCTGCAGTTAGTGTAGGAGCTATGAATTTTGTGAATCCCTATGTCACTGAGGAAATCGTAGCCGGTATAGAAGATTACCTGAAACGTTATCAGATTCAAGATATCAAGGAGCTAATCGGAGCAGTGCGATAAGTTGTGTTCTTGGATACAGCAGTGACAGTCATTTTTTACAAACAGCCTTCATATATATCCATATAAGGGTATATATGGAGGCTTTTTTATGGAAGTGATGAAATCAAATTTACATATGCTGGAAACCGGAAAAAGTGTTTCCAAAGAGAAGGTTTTGGAGAGTGAAGTGAATCTGGAGCAAAGCAAGCCGGATTTGGGACAGGTGTATCTGCCAAAGGCTAAAATGGTCGTAGAGGAACTTCAGCCGCTGGAGCAGACAGTTCTTTTGCGGGGTTATGTGCAGTATCGCATCCTATATTTCACAAAGGAGGAGGACGGGAAACTGGTAGGACTGGAGGGGAGAATCCCGGTGGAGGAAAGTCTTGCTCTGGCAGATATCTCCAGGTTGGATGAGTTATATTCCGATGTTTTGATGGAAGATTTTAGTGTTTTGATTGTGAATCCCAGAAAGCTGGTGATGCGTCTTGCCATGCAGATTAAGGTCTGGAGTGAGGAGATTAAGGACGCCTTTGTTTCCACAGATATAAAGGGGGATGAAGGTGTTGAGAAGAAGATATGCCCTGTAGAGACAGCTTCTCTGTTTTGCTGTAAACGGGATATGTTGAAAATACGCAGGGAGGTGCCCCTGCCGGAGCAATATCCGGAGATCGATCAGACTCTGTGGAGCAATATGGGGCTGGAGGAATTTACAGAGCGGTGTGAAGACGGCATAGTGAAACTATCAGGAAGACTCAGACTGCAGTTTTTGTATCAGGGAATGGATTTGGAAAATGGCATTGGTGTTACGGAATTTGATACCACAGTGGGTATTTCAGAGGTAGTAGAATGCCTGGGTTGCAGAAGTGGGATGATTCCATGCTGCAGCTATCATCTGGAAAACGAAACCATCAGTATCCTGCCGAACAAGGAGGGTGAACAGAGAGTACTTCTTCTGGAAGCGAGTCTCTGTCTTCGTCTGAAGGTATACGAAATCTGTCAAGTGCAATCCCTATGTAACGCTTATGGTACACAAAAGGAATTGCAGGTCAATAAATATACACAGGAGATTCCCAGACTCATTCGTAAAATTACAGGAAGACAAAATCTGGAGAAAAAGGTTACAACCTCCGTGGGGGCAGGAAAACAGGAAATGCTTCAGCTTTTGTGCTATGACGGACAATTGTATCCTCTTGCCTGTGAGAGACAGGAGGAAACTCTGCTTTTGCGCGGTTTTTTAGAGATCACGGTATTGCTGGTTATGGATGAGGATGAACAGCCCTTTTTCCAGGAGAAGATTTCCCTTCCCTACGAATATCGCATGGAAGTAGATAGTCTCTGCACCGGAAGTCAGGTGGATATGGAAAGCCACTTGGAAGGCCTTCACGTAGAGGTTGCACAAAATGGTATTCTGGATATCCACGCCACCTCCTGCTTCACTGCAATTATCACCGAAAAGCAATGTCTGGAACAGATAGAGGATATCACAGAGGCGCCTATCCCCAAGGAGGTGTTGGAGAATCTTCCGGATATGATGATTCTGCGGGTAGGCGAAGGCGAGGACCTGTGGAGCATCGGTAAGAAATACTACGTTACTGTGGAGGAACTTTGCAAACAGAACCATTTGGAGAGCCCTGAGGTTTCCGTAGGCCAGAAACTGATGCTGCTTCGTTAGAGCCAGTGGGGACGGTAAAATCCGGCTTTTTTATTGTCCCTGGTGGTCCTCCCTTCTGGCAGCCTCATACTGTACAGCAGGGTCCCTGATAGGTATCTTTCAATCACGCTTTGAATGCTTGTTTTTCTAAATACTTTAGCATGTTTTATGATGCCGTACGAGACCGGCGCCCATTCGCCGTCCTGGCTCAGGGGCGCCTTCCTTCGACATCGTGTCGAAGAATCTCTGGGTATTTATAAAGTATTAAGAAAAACAAAGCATTCTCCGCTAATCAATTGAAAGATACCTATCAAGAACCCTGCTGTACAGTATGAGGCTGCCAGAAGGGAGGACCACCGGGGACAATAAAAAAGCCGGATTTTACCGTCCCCCTGG
>CAMAHO010000076.1 GCA_945834545.1 uncultured Lachnospiraceae bacterium
AATCTGGCTTACCAGACCATCGCCGATTGTCAATATGGAATAGGTATTCAGTGCAGCAGAGAAATCCATCCCCTGTCGTAATACTCCCATTGCCAATCCCCCTACGAAATTGACAACGGTAATCAAAAGACCAGCTGTTGCATCTCCCTTGACATACTTCACGGCACCATCCATGGAACCAAAAAAGTTGGATTCCTCCTGAATCTTGTCACGTCTTCTCTTTGCCTCTGCATCATCGATTGCTCCGGTATTTAAATCTGCATCAATAGCCATCTGTTTACCGGGCATGGCATCCAAGGTGAAACGTGCCGTTACTTCAGAAACTCTCTCTGAGCCCTTATTGATTACCATAAACTGAATCAGAATCAGAATAATGAATACAATAACACCAATAATCAGGTCTCCTCCGCCAACATATTCACCGAAGGTTTGTACCACATTTCCTGCATTTCCATCTCTCAAAATCAGCTTTGTAGAGGAAACATTTAACGAAATTCTAAAAATTGTGGTAAAAAGAAGCATAGTAGGATAAAAGGACATATCCAGCACTTCCTTTGTAAACATTACAGCAAACAATATAGTGAGTGCTATTGCGATATTCAAAGCAAGCAAAACATCCAGAACGGAAGAAGGTATGGAAATAATAAACATGATAATTGCGGCCATGATATACAAAGCTACGCCGAAATCTGCTTTTTGTAATTTCATACTCTTCTCCTTTCTTCCATATCTTGGATTATTTGATTCGTATACTAAACAATGCTTTCATTAAAACGACCTATATCTTGCCCTGCAGCTGATAAACAAAGGCCAAAACCTCTGCCACCGCCTGGTACAGCTCCGGTGGAACAGCTTGTCCAATTTCCACGTTGGCATAAAGCATTCTGGCCAAGGGTTTGTTTTCTACAATCTCTACCCCATTTTCTCTTGCCACCTCTTTAATCTTTGCTGCCACATAATCGGCACCCTTGGCCAAGACCACAGGTGCATCTGCCACAGCGGTGTCATATTGTATCGCCACTGCATAATGGGTAGGGTTTGTGATGACCACATCTGCCTTGGGAATATTCTGCATCATTCTCCTTTGAGAAGCCTGTTGCATTTTCTGGCGTATTTTCCCCTTAATCTGTGGGTCTCCCTCAGACTGCTTATACTCTTCCTTAATCTCCTGTTTTGTCATCTTCATATCATTGCTGAATTTATACTTCTGATACGCAAAATCCGAAAATGCCAGTAGCATATAAACTGCTGCAACACGAATTCCCAAATCCGTTATTGTTTCGCCAATCAACTGAATACTTTGCATCAGAGACATATCATACAAGTTATATAGAAGAGCAAGCTTATCCTTCAGATAGGAATAGCATACCAGACTGACAATCAATATTTTTATTACAGATTTTACCAACTCTACCAGAGAATTCACTGAAAAGATTCTCTTAAATCCGTTTATGGGATTTAGCTTAGAAAATTTGGGTTTCAAGGTTTTGCTGGTGGGTTTCCATTTCACCTGAACCAAGTCACACAAAAAGGCAACTAAAAAACCTATCAACAAAATAGGAGCAATAATCAGAAGTACCCGAAATAACATCTCGCGGAACAGTATTCCCAGATCGTTTATAGGCATAAATCCGTGCCAAAAGGTAACTACCTCCGGCATTTTATTATACACTGCCCCAAAAAAGCTTAACAAATTGCCGGCAATCCACCCAATCAAAAACTTTAACACCAAAAATAAAGCCAAAATACCAAAAGCATTGCCTATTTCTCTGCTTTTTGCTACCTGACCTTCTTTTCTGGCGTCCTCCAGCTTTTTGGGAGTAGCCGGCTCCGTTTTCTCTCCGCCCATTCCTTCCTTGGCGAAAAACTGCAGGTTATACGCTAAAATCACATTAGTCCTTTCACGAAAGAAACCATAATTTCTTTCATCTCATCAAATATATATTCTGCAGCCAATGAAAGTAAGGCAGTCATCAGATACAGAACGGATAACCCAACAATTAACTTTAGTTGAATCCCCACAGCAAACATATTGAGCTGCGGAGAAACCTTTGCCAGAACACCTAAAATAGCATTCAACAAAAGCATGACACAAAAGACCGGCAAAATAATACGGAACCCAATACATACATAATCAACCAAAAAGCCCAGCATGGACTCCAGCAAGCTGTCTGCTCGAAATACAGCCCCGTTGATAGGTATGATTTCAAAGGTATCTGCCAACGCCCCAAGAAGATATCGGTACAAGCCACTGGCTATCAGCATTAGCATTACTACATATTGAAACAACACCCCGGTAAAGCTGGTTTGCTGTCTTGTGGTCGGATCCATAAGAGTTACCATGGATAATCCAGTCTCCATATCTGCTATGGAGCCGGCAAAGCTCACAATAGTCATACAAATATTTGCCCCGAAACCGATTATCAGTCCGACAACACTTTCTTTTAGCACAATGAGAGCAAATTGCATGACAGAACCATACTCTACTGCCTGTGAAGGTGTAATACTCTTGTATAGAAGATAAGCAATAAAGACACTAAGCGTAATCTTTACTCTTGCCGGAGTATTCTGCATACCAAAAAACGGAGCAATATATACAAACGCTGAAACTCTCATAAGAATCAGCAAAAAATACTCAAGGTCGTAAATGGAAAAGGATAAATCAACCATATGCCTTCTCCTGTTAGTGAATATACCTTGTAAAATCCGACCACAGCTGAATTGTGAAATCTGACATATTCTGAAGCATCCAGCCACCTAACAGTACCAATCCCAAAAAAACACCAATAATTTTTGGTACAAAAGTAAGCGTCTGTTCCTGAATTGATGTTACCGTCTGAAAAATACTGATCAACAAACCAATAACCAAGGAAATCAACAGCAATGGCAATGATATCTTTAATATCAGAAATAACGTATTTGCTGTAATTTCCGTAACAGCATCTATTGTCATATAAACCTCCGTCCTTAGTAAAAGGTCCGAACCAGATTTCCGATAATCAGGTTCCAACCATCAGCAACCACAAATAATAAAATCTTAAATGGCATAGATATTGTGGTTGGAGGCAACATCATCATACCCATACTCATAAGCGTTGACGCCACTACCATATCCACTACTATAAAAGGAATATAAATTAAAAAACCAATCCAAAAGGCAGTTCTCAGTTCGCTGATCATAAAGCTTGGTATCAAAACTGAGGTAGGAATACTTTCCAGCTTTCCATCCCATTCCATATTGGCGATGCTCATAAACATATCAACATCCTTAACCTGAGTCTGAGGATACATAAACTCTCTTAATGGAGCTGCTCCCAGCTCAAGTGCCTCATCCTGTTCGATCTCGCCTTCTTCAAAGGGAATTATCGCCTCCTCATAAACCCTTGTAATAGTAGGTTGCATGATAAAGAAGGTTAATATTAAAGCAAGGCCAATGAGAATCTGGTTAGGTGGTGCAGTTTGAGTTCCTAACGCCTGTCTTGTAAAATGAAGTACTATGATGATTCTCGTAAAAGATGTCATCATAATAACAATCATGGGCAGTAAAGAGATAAATGTAAGTGTCAGCATGATTCTCAAGGAACCGCTTAACATCCCATTTGTATCACTGTAGGTAACCGTGACTGAATTTTCCGTATTTATGGTATTCAGTTCTTCCGGGGTCTGCGCAGTTCCCGGAGGATTTAATATAGTGGACTCCTCCTGCTCCCCTGTAATGTGCCACTCCACAGCCTGAGCCTGTAATGGTTTGCCCATACAGAATATGCCCACCGTGAGCAGTAGGCATATCATCATCCATATTATTTTAGTAGGTCTATGAATCTTCATTTTCTGTATCCTTTAATTTGTTCTTACTCTCCGGTACTTTTCCGCAAGCTCTCATAAACATCTGCTTAAAGCTTTGGCTTGAGGGTTCTTCCTCTCTCTCCTTTAACTCCTCCGAAGAAACCTCCCCCAAAAGCGTCACAGTGTCTTTACAGACAGCCAGAGCATAATATGTCTTGCCGACCCTCACAATCTGTATGTATTTCCCCGTTCCCAGCGCTGCGCAAGAAAGGAGTTCAATATCGCCATCTTTGCTATTCCTTCCTTTCTGTATATTTGCTGCCCATCTTGTCATAAAATAGGTAGCCACCAGCACTAGTATGAAAATAATCAGA
This sequence comes from uncultured Lachnospiraceae bacterium, assembly GCA_945834545.1. GTDB lineage: Bacteria > Bacillota > Clostridia > Lachnospirales > Lachnospiraceae > Acetatifactor. The sequence goes on from CAMAHO010000076.1 coordinate 4,161, forward strand.
ATCAGAACAAATTCAAGAGCATTATTCCCTGCCAACAACAGCATACTTAGCCTACTACCTTCTTAACCGCCTCAATAACGCGCTCTGCTTGGAATGGCTTAACGATAAAGTCCTTTGCCCCAGCCTGGATAGACTCGATGACCATTGCCTGCTGTCCCATTGCGGAACACATAATAACAAGTGCAGAGCCATCAATCTTCTTAATCTCTTTCAAAGCCTGGATACCATCCATCTCGGGCATGGTAATGTCCATAAGAACTAAGTCAGGAGATACCTCCTTAAACTTTTCTACAGCCTTTAATCCGTTCTCTGCTTCTCCGGCTACATTATAGCCGTTTTTGGTAAGAATGTCTTTAATCATCATTCTCATAAAAGCCGCATCATCACAAATTAAAATATTCTTTGCCATTCTAATCCTCCATCTTGCCTCTTAGGCGTTAAATTGGTTTTATTTTATAATTTCTGTAATACGAATGCTGAAGTTCTCCTCAATTACTACTACCTCACCTTTTGCCACAAACTTTCCGTTTACCAATACATCCACTGGTTCTCCTGCGATACGGTTCAGTTCGATAATGGTTCCGGGAGAGAAATTTAATATATCGGAAATATTTTTCGTCGTCCTGCCAAGTTCTACCGTCACCTCTAAGGGCACGTCCATAATCAGGTTGATATTTTCCTGACCGGTAATCGCCGCCAAATCCGGTGAAAATGTCTGGAATTGAGCCGGTTGAACATTGACGTTATTCTGGGGCATTCCCATTTGGGGCATTCCCATCTGGGGCATTCCCATCTGGGGCATTCCCATCTGAGGCATCCCCATCTGAGGCATTCCCATTTGGGGCGTTCCCATCTGAGGCATCCCCATCTGAGGCATTCCCATCTGAGGCATTCCCATATTCATACCCATCTGAGACATTCCCATCTGCGAAGCATCCATCTGAGGCATCCCCATCTGGGGCATTCCCATCTGGGGCGTTCCCATTCCTGTTGGATTCCCTTGTGGCACCGAACCGGAACTTCCCTGCAGCGGCTGTGAGGTATCTTGGAAATAGGCTCCCATAGACTCAACATTGACCTGATTTGTTGGGATTTCAACCCCTGAATAAGATGTGAGCACCTCGTCGTTGTTCTCATAATTCATTTGGGTATCGATAAAGCTTTCCACTAACTTTTTCGCGAAATCTACCGGATATAACTGCATGATTGTGCTGTCAACCAGGTCATCGATCTGCATTCGAAAGGAAATCTTTACAAAGATGCCACCTAAAAATGCTGAAATATCTGCTCCCGACTTGTATTCCTCCAGATTTAACAAGGAAGACGTCGGGGGGCTGATATCAATGGTCGTTTTTAGCATAGTAGAAAGGGAAGTTGCTGCAGCTCCCATCATCTGATTCATCGCTTCCGAGATTGCACTCAAATGCAGCTCTCCCAATTCTCCGGCTATGTTTGTTCCGTCTCCGCCCATCATAAGATCCGTAATTACTTTTACGTCATCTTCCTTTAGGACCATAATATTTGTGCCATCTAAGCCCTTTGTGTACTTAATCTGGATAAACACACAAGGTTTTTCATATTGCTCCAGTAAAGTATCCCAGGTAGCCAGTGTAACAACAGGAGTCGTTATATTCACTTTTCTATTTACCAAGGAATACAGAGTTGTTGCCGAAGAACCCATACTAATATTGGCAACCTCTCCTATGGCATCTTTTTCTACATCAGTCAGCAAATCTTCGCCTTCCATAATGGGAGCCGTACCGGAAAGAAAAGGTTCCTTCTCGTTACTCTCTCCCGACGAGGGCGAAATATCCATGCCAGACGAGACTTCATCCATTCCTGAGGCTTGTGAACTTTCCGAGTCGCTATTGCCGGATAAATCCATGCCACTCAGCAATGCATTTATTTCATCCTGTGAAAGGATTCCACCATCCATGTATTATTCCTCCTCCCTTAGTACCGAAGTAACTCTAACTGCATAAGAATCCTTACTGGTACCGGGCAATGCAGTAAACTTTTTTAGATTACCCACATACACATCCATATCGCTGTCCACCTTGGTATCCAGGCGGATGCAATCACCTACCTGTAAGGTTACAAAATCTGCTACCGTAATCTGGCTTGTTCCAAGGATTGCCTTGATGGGTACCTGAGTCTTCTTTATCATAGCTTCAATGTACATCTCATAATTCTCGTCATGATTCTCCTGCATAGTCGAGAACCAATACTTTGTATTCAGCTTATCCATAACATCTTCCAAAGTAATGAAAGGAAGACATACATTCATATAGCCTTCTACATCTCCGATTTTTAAATTCAATGTAACAATGGCTATCATATCATTTGGTGCAATCACCTGAGCAAACTGTGGATTTGTCTCAACCCTGTTCAAAACCGGATTAATTTCCACAACGTTTCTCCACGGTTCTCTCAGAAGCTGTACCATCATAACCAAAACCTTCTGTATTATAACAAGCTCTATTTCCGAAAAATCCCTACTCTTTTCAAGTGGTTCGCCATATCCACCCAACATTCTGTCCAACATAGCATATGCCAGATTGATGGCTAAATCCATAATGATCATACCGTTTAACGGGGCAAAATTTACAATCCCCAGTACAACCGGGTTAGCAAGTGAATTTGTAAATTCGCTGAAGGTTACTGTTTCTGAACTGGAAACCATAACCTGAACATTCTTCCTTAAAAAAACCGGCAAATTTGTTGAGATTAAACGGCCATAATGCTCAAAGATAATCTCTAAAGTTCTAAGATGCTCTTTAGAGAACTTCGTAGGGCGGCTGAAATCATAGTCTCTGACTTGCTTCTCGTCCTCGTTCTGCATTTTATTAACATCAAGGTCACCACTGACCAATGCTTGTAAGAGATTATCTATCTCACTTTGCGAAAGGACGTCACTCACAAGTCTCACCTCCCCTTTCGAGTTTGCCTAACAAGAATTTATCAACCATATTTAATTCCGTTCAAACCAATACTATAAATAAAATCAGAATCAAAAAGTGTTTGAATTGCCTTTAAAATATCCTCCTTAAGCAAATCCAAATCCATACACTCTGCCTCCGTTTTTCTGGAGACAACGCTGGTAATCGCATCCTTAATCAGTGATTCCCTCTCCGACAGGGTCTCGCCATAGGTTTTATAATCGGGATGCTTTTTATTGATGGACAGAACCACTTCAAAGACAATATAGCTTTGTTTTCCGCTTCCATCATTTGCTAACGGAATTGTCATTGCACCAGATAAGTCCTTAACCTCGGTATCTGCAAGAGACACCTCAACTTTTTCTTCCTCCCCCGGAGTACTTAATTCAAAATTTAGGACAGTTGCAATGTTTCCTATTAATTCTGCTGTTTTTTTGTTTGTACTAATGACGCTGAATGCAATAATACCGGTCAGAACCAGGTTAACTAACAGGAACGCCAATATCAGTACAGTCAATAAATTTTTCTTCATAATTCTAAAGCCTCAACAATTCTATTTTTACTCGAAGGAAGGATTGTAGATACGAATCTCTACTCGTCTGTTTCTGCTTCTTCCCTCAGGTGTCCCATTATCCGCTACCGGAACACGATCTCCCATTCCTGCATGGCGCAACTTCGCTACATCTAAATCAGTGTTATCCTTTAAATAATAAAACACTGCCAAGGCTCTTGCTGAACTTAGTTCCTCATTGTCTGCATACTTCTCGCTGCTCATAGGAAGGTTGTCTGTATGCCCTTCAATCTCTATGGTTCCTTTTGCATATCTGCTCAGAATCAATGCTGCCTTGTCCATAACTCTCTTGGCTTCCGGTCTAAGCTCAGCACTTCCGGAGTCAAAGAGCAAGCCTCCTTTTATTGTAAGCTGAACATAAGAGGATGTAAAGCTCACCTCTATCTGTTCCGCCACATTTCCTTCTTCCACAGCCTCTTCCACCTTTTCAGCCAGTTCCTCGTTGTCTTGAAGCTTTTCCTGATCCATAGCCTCTATCACTTCCTGGGCTGTTTCGTACTGGTTCAAATCAGGAGACTCCTGACTGCTTTCTGCTGCTTTTCCGGTACTGTTAATATATTTGTCCAGTTCGTTTAGTTGGCTCACACCATTGCTGATTAAAATCCCCTCACCAATCGCTGTTGCACCGGCATCAAATATGCTGAAGCTGTTGTTCATGCTGGCAACCAACTCATTTAATTTCGATTCCTGCATGGTAGACATAGAAAAAAGCAATACAAAGAAGCAAAGCAGCAGGTTCATCAAATCACTAAAAGTAGCCATCCATGCAGGGGAGCCCTTAGGTGGTTCTTCCTGCCTTTTCATTGACATTTCCTTACTTCACCTCCGCTTCCTCAGTCTGCGTTGTCCTATCCTTTGGTGCCAGGAACGACTTTAACTTTTCCTCGATAACACGTGGGTTTTCACCGGCTTGAATTGACAAAAGGCCTTCTATCATTACCTCCTTAAGCGTCATTTCAGCAGCGTTGTTATCCTTCAATTTATTTGCAACCGGTGTACAAATCCAGTTGGCAAGCAGTGAACCATACAAAGTAGTAATCAATGCGACTGCCATAGCCGGCCCGATTGCACCTGCATCATCCATGTTATAAAGCATGTTAACAAGACCTACCAGTGTACCAATCATACCCCAAGCAGGTCCCATGGCCCCCAATGTATCCCAGAAGCTAATCAGCTTTTTGTGACGAGAATCTACATTTACCAGCTCTGTTTCCATAATTGCACGAACCAAATCCGGATCTGTACCATCAACAATCAGCAGAATACCCTTTTTTAAAAAGGGTTCATCTACATCAGCTGCGGATTCCTCCAAAGAAAGAAGCCCTTCCTTTCTCGCAACATTGGACAACTCTATAATCTTTTGAATCATTTCCGAAGCATTCATGGCCGTGGTCTTAAAAATTAAGGTAAAGCTTTTAAGACCCGCTATATAATCCGACAAGCTATAGCTGGCAAGGGTTGCCGCAAAAGCACCGCCAAAGGTAATAATAGCGGAAGCGGGATCTATGTATCTGCCGAATCCTCCGATTCCGGCATTGGTAATAATACCAAACACAAGCATCACCAGGCCAAGTACAATACCTAAAAGGGAAGCTATATCCAATGATACCACCAGTCTTTATACCCTATTCTTCTGTATGGGCATAAATTTCCTTTCTATACAATTTTACAAGATTTTTTATCTCTTGTCTACTTTCTTTTACAA
>CAMAHO010000077.1 GCA_945834545.1 uncultured Lachnospiraceae bacterium
TCCGATAGGGGGATAAAAAAAGAAAGGCAGAAGAAGGATGATTGTTTTTAATGTACCACCTTGTGTGGATAAAGCTATGGACTATATCAAAGAATGTGTAAAAAACCAGAAGATTTGCGGCGATGGGGCTTACACAAAAAAATGTAATCAGTGGATAGAGGAGAAGACCGGTACGGGGAAATGTCTTCTGACCACCTCCTGTACCCATGCAACGGAGTTGGCAGCCTTACTCTCAGACATACAGCCCGGGGACGAGGTCATTATGCCGGCCTATACCTTTGTGTCCACAGCGGATGCCTTTGTGCTTCGTGGGGCAGTGCCGGTCTTTGTGGATATCCGTCCGGATACCATGAATATCGATGAAACCTTAATTGAGGCAGCCATAACCGATAAAACCAAGGCAATCGTGCCGGTTCACTATGCAGGTGTAGCCTGTGAGATGGACACCATTATGGAGATTGCCCGTAGACACAACCTCATCGTAATAGAGGATGCTGCCCAGGGAATTATGGCTACCTACAAAGGAAGGGCTCTAGGCACCATAGGAGATTATGGCTGCTATTCCTTCCACGAGACAAAGAATTACAGCATGGGAGAGGGCGGTGCCCTTCTGATTCGCGATGAAAAAAATGTGGAACAAGCAGAAATTATCCGTGAAAAGGGAACCAATAGAAGCAAATATTTCCGCGGACAGATTGACAAATATACCTGGGTGAATTACGGCTCCTCCTATCTGCCCAGTGATATGAATGCCGCCTATCTGTACGCTCAGCTGGAGGTTGCAGATCAGATCAATGAGGCCAGACTGGCCTGCTGGAACCGGTATTATGAGAATCTTTTGCCCCTTAAGGAGAGCGGTAAACTTGAGCTGCCTGTAGTTCCTGAGGATTGTGTTCACAATGCCCACATGTTTTACATCAAGGCAAAGGATATTGAGGAGAGAACCGCTTTGATTTCCTTCCTAAAGGAAAAGGACATTCTGAGTGTGTTCCACTATATCCCTCTACATACGGCTCCGGCAGGTATCAAATTCGGCCGTTTCCATGGGGAGGACAGATACACCACAAAGGAAAGTGAACGGTTAGCCAGACTACCTATGTACTATGGACTCACCCTGGAGCAGGTGGATTATATATGCGATCAGGTAAGAAGTTTCTACGGTATATAAAAGTGGGAATCATTCGGAATTCAAAAAGGAGGAGGCAGATGAAAAAACAGATTTGTGATGTGCTGTACAAGGCTCTGCTCATCCTCCTTGTCATACAAATTATTCTGGGCATTCATTGGATCATAGGAAGTCTTGGCACGCATATAGGGCTTACGGTACAACAAGGAGGTTACTTGTATGTACTTATGACGCCCTTCTTAAGTCGCATGGGAGACTTCTTTTTCATATTCCAGACGGTTATTTTTCTTACCGTACTGGATTATTTTCTGCAAAGCATCTGGCAGAGAACGCTCTGGCTTCGCTGCCTGAGAGTGTTGGGGGTAGCAACCTGCCCGGGTATTTTGCTGACCCTGTTTACCGTAAATCCCTATGGAGTGTCAGCCATAGCCCTGTTGCTTATGCTGACGCTCTGCACCAAGATTGGCAAAGGGGAGGCTTCCCCCGGGAGGAGTCTTCTTTTTGGCACGATCTTGCTCCTGGTATCTCCCCTGTGGCTCCAGGAGTGTTTTCTCTTGGGCACCCCTCTCTATCTGGTGCTGGTGATCCTCTGCTATCGCAGTAGGGAGACTGACAAGGGGATGAGAAGGGCAGTCAGCTATGTGGCACTCTTTGGGATGACTGTGGCACTTTCCTTTGGTTTCGTTGTGCTCCCTCAGGATTCTGAGCAAAGAAGCCAGGATATGAAACCGATTTCGGAGGGTTTATTTGTAAGAGTAAGCCGGCAAAATATTAACAAGGTGTATGGAAATTATCTGCCGGAGGCTAGAGACCTGTTGGAGGGGGAAACCCTGGGACAGGTGGCAGAAAAACCGGAGCTTACATATGAGAAGGTGATTCGTCCTGTGAAGGAGAACTATGGCCAGCGAAAGGGGACAGCCATACTTCTGCATATGGCCGGATGTATCTGGGAAGGCTATAAGAAGGAGGTTATGCTGAACACAGCATTTGATTTCCTGTCTTATCTGGCCCCTCCGGTTATGGTGGCATATCAACTGCAGGGCCATGGGGAGAATGCCTTGCTAAGGCGTCTTCAGGAATATGCCCTGCTACCTTCCTTAAGAGCCCAACATGCCTTGCTGTATTTAAATGCTGCTGTTTTCGTCCTGGGAGCGATAGGATTTCTTCTCTCGGTGAAGGAAAAGAGAACCTTGCTCATAGGTTTATTATGTTTCGCAATCTTCTTTAGTTTGTGGTATACTATGCAAGGAGAACGGATGGATGTCAGAAAATGTATCCTCCTCATAGCCATAGAGATGGGCACATTTGTATCTGCCATGCATAAATCTGATGCAAAAATGGAGAAACTGTAAGATGAGTGATATTCGGTTAGAGGATCAGACTGTGGGTATCTATCTGAGGAAAATGACAGTCGATGATACTGACAACATAGTGAAATGGCGAAACAAAGAGGCTGTGCGGAGCAGATTTTTATATCGGGAGCCCTTTACCCCGGAAGGTCATTTACAGTGGATCAAGACAAAGATAGATACAGGACTGGCAGTGCAGATGATCATCTGCACCGGAGAGGATGCCCCCATTGGCAGTGTGTATCTAAGAGACATTGATCGGCTAAACCGGAAGGCAGAATACGGTATATTCATTGGGGAGGAGGCTGCCCTGGGAAAGGGTTACGGCACTGCAGCTGCGAAACTGATGCTTCGCTACGGGTTTGAGCAGCTATCCTTGCATAAAATATTTCTTCGGGTTCTGGCTGACAATGCCAGAGCAATCGCCAGCTATGAAAAAGCCGGTTTTGTAAGAGAGGCCTATCTAAAGGATGAGGTCTTTCTGGATGGGAAATTTTGCGATATCGTCTTTATGGCGATGATACGATAGAAGATAAAGGAGCATTCCATGAAAAAAGTAAGTTTTATAATACCCTGTTATCGTTCGGAACATACCCTTCCCCATGTGGTGAAGGAGATTGATGATACTATGGCTGGCCTGGACAGGTTCTCCTATGAAATAATTATGATAAACGATTGTTCTCCCGATGGCACCTGGCAGACTATACGCGGTCTGTGCGAGCAGGATTCCAGGAGAAAAGGAATTCATTTTGCAAGGAATTTTGGACAGCACTCTGCGCTCATGGCGGGACTTAGGGCTTCCGAGGGAGATTATGTGGTGTGTCTGGATGACGACGGGCAGACACCTGCAGGCGAGGTGGACAAGCTGTTGACGGCGTTGGATGAGGGCTATGATGCAGTCTATGCCAAATATGAGCATAAAAAGCATTCTGCCTTTCGGAACCTGGGCAGCAAGGTAAATGAGTTGATGGCCAGAACTATGTTGGACAAACCAGCTGAATTATATGTTTCCAGCTATTTCGCAGTGCAGCGCTTTATTGCCCTGGACATGATTCGATATGAGAACAGCTATCCCTATGTTATCGGACTGGTGTTGCGTGCTACCAAGAATGTTGCAAATGTAGTGGTGAACCACAGGGACCGGGAAGAGGGAAAGTCCGGCTATACCTTAAAAAAGCTGATTGGGCTTTGGTTCAATGGTTTTACCGCTTTCTCCGTGAAGCCCCTTCGTATCACCACCGCCATAGGCACAACCTTTGCAGGGTTGGGATTTTTATATGGTCTGTATACCATTATCAAACGGTTTGTGTATCCGGATGTACCCATAGGCTTCAGCTCGATCATGTCGGCTATCGTTTTCTTTGGCGGTATGATTATGGTGATGCTGGGATTAATCGGAGAATATATAGGACGAATTTACATTAGTATGAACAATTCTCCTCAGTATGTGATAAAGGAAACCATTCATTACCCGGAAAACTAGGTATAGTGGAGAGATAGCGATGCTGGTTTTGCAGATTTTCATGGTATTCATATTGCTGTTTGCAGTGCCTATTTTGGTGGGCAATATATGGGTTTCTACCGAAAAGAAACCTGCCCGCCTTTCTTTTCTGTGGGTTTCCGGTCAGGTAACCTTGTGGGCAGGGTTTCAAATAATAGCTGTGGTGGCTATCTTTTTAAACAAAAGCTTCACCACAGTTTGCAGCAGCTTTACCCTCTTTGAGGTGGCAATGATCTTTCTGGCAATGGGAAGCTTGATAGGTCGCAGAAACAGGAAAAGCCTGCATAAGCCTAAGCCGGAGCCCAGACAAGGAGTAGCCCTATCTGAGTGGCTTAGCTGGATAGCGTTCTGGAGTTTGGCTTTTGCTCTTATTCTGGGCAGAATGTACTATGCCTATGCAGACGGGGATAACGCGTATTATCTAGCCATCGCCAATCAGACTGTGTCCAGCAATTCTATGTACCGGGTTTCCCCTTACATAGGACTTGCCACCGGCTTGGACATAAGACACGCCTTGGCACCCTTTCCTATTTGGGTGGCATACGTATCGCGCCTGTCGGGACTTCATGTAGCAATCATAGGACAGCTGGTGCTACCCATAGTCATATTGGGAATGTATTTTCATCTGACCTATCTCATTGCCCATACCCTATTGGAGGATAAGAAAAACTATATCCCTCTGTTTATGCTGTTGTCAGCTCTTTTTGTCCTCTTTGGGGATTTCTCCTTTAGCTCTAACGCCAATTTTCTGATAGCAAGGACTTCTCAGGGGAAGGCTGTGCTGGGAAATCTGATTCTGCCTTTTTTATTATGGATTGTCTGGAAAATGTTACAGTATGTACAGGATAAGAAAGCGATACCGGTGACGTACTATGGCCTTTTGCAGATGGTCATGCTGGCAGGCTGCCTGTGTAGCGCTTTGTCCTGTTTTTTACTGGTTTTCTTTTTGGGACTGGTCAGTCTTTGCGTATTCTTTATGTATCACACAGGGAAGCCGATTCTCTGGTTTGTGTATAGTGCAATAGCACCGGCTATCTTTGCCGGCATCTATTTTCTTTCGTAAAGGAGGAGGCCTATGAATGCTGTCAGTCTGTTTTCCGAGTATATGGGCAATGGCCTTTTGCTCATATTTTATCTTGCCGCTACAGTATATCTGTATCTAACAGAAACCAGAAGGATATACCGGCTTGTTTTTGTTTATCTGCCCGCCCTGATTCTGCTGTTTTTCTTTAACCCTCTCTTTTATCAGATGTTTTACCAGCTTTTAGAGGGTGAAATCTACTACCGGATTTTGTGGTTGCTGCCTGTGAGTATGGGAATTGGGTTTACTGTGGTCAGCATCCTGTCTAGATTGCAGGGAATCCGAAGAGGAATCTTTATCACCCTCAGCATAGTGCTGCTTTCTATGGGAGGCTCCTTTATGTTCTCCAACCCGTTTTTTTCCAAGGCAGAAAACCCTTACCATGTGCCTCAAACCGTGGTGGAGCTTTGTGATGCCCTCCGGGTGGAAGGCAGAGAGGTCATGGTAGCTATGCCTATGGAATTTGTGAATTATGTCAGGCAGTATGATGCTACAATCTGTATGCCCTACGGAAGAACGGCAGATTTGTATTATGATGAATTAGGCTATCTGTTAGAGCAAGAAGAATTAGAAGTTCCGGAGATCGTAGAAAAAGCCAGACAACGCAGTTGTCACTACCTTGTGCTGGCTCAGTCAAAGAAAAACCATATTGAGTTTCTGGATTATGAATATGAGACCTTTCTGGTTGTAAATGGTTATGTGGTCTATAAGGATACCACACAATACTTTGGATTGTAGCGCATAACTAGTTTTCAGAGTATTTTTCCAAAGCGGATAGGAAGCGGTCGGCAACCAGTTGTCGACCTTTTTCATTTAAATGGAGATGGTCTGTCAAATATTCCTCGGCGTTATGCTCGTTAAAGCCTCCGTAGAAGTTATCGATAAAGGTCACACCGCGGTTTACGGCACTTCCCCCCTCCATGGCCACATAGGTAGGCAATACATCGTTCTCGTGATAGGCCGTCAGGTAGCTGTTTTCATAGCTGCCGTCCTCTGCTAAAGCGTAGGCAAAGGTTGGAGACATCACTATGATGCGGATGTGAGGAAAGGTATTTTGTATAATCTCAATGGCACCCTCCAGACTGCCGCCAAAGGTGGTAACATCGGTAGGATTATCGTAATTATAGGGAGAATGCCCCATAAGGTAATCTGTGGCATCGTACATAATCGCTATCACGTCCACAGTGTTCATGTCAATGCTGTCCATCTGTTCCAGAATACCGGGAAATTCCGGGGGCAGACTGTCGCCCAACATAGAAGGCAGGTTGTGTAAATCGTAAGGAAGAGCATCCCCTAATGCCATATACAGGAGCATCCAGTAGGGACAAAAGGGATCCAAAGGATATTCCGGCAGATAATAGTTCATGGTATGGGAAGCCATATAACTGTCCGCTATGGCGAAATTGTAGACAGTTCCCTGGGTTTGTTTCTGAATCAGATTTACCACACCGGTTTCCTCTTCCTTGCAATCTGTCAGAGGGCTGTTGCCAAGGAATAATATGGTAGGATTCTTTTTCGTCAAAACCTTATTTCCCTCAGAATCTAACAGTGGCAGGAAGGTATCTAGGGTGTCATCCTGCACCTCCACTTCATGGTGTGAGAAAAATTCCTCTAAATCAATGACCTGTCCCCAAGTGGAGAAACGAAGGAACATAAACAGAAGGATACCCAGAAGGGCAACCACGAAAATAAGATGTGGATTAAGCAGTTTGCGGATTCCCTTCTTTTCCGTTGCAATCTCCGGTTGGGAGTGCTGTTCTCGCTTTCCTGAGGTTTTGACCGGTCTCGCCTTTGGAGAAGTCAGGCCGTCATCTATTTCCGAGCCGTCTTCCATTCTTGTTGAGTCGTCTTCTGCATCCAGATCGTGAAGAATCAGATCCTCCTTAGGTCTATCATATTTACTTGTCCTGGCATCTTTTTTATGATTCAAGATGATTACCTCCTTAATGAAATAAATGCCCCTCAAGCGAGTGTCCAAACTCTGCTTATATGATAACACAAAATACCCGGTTTACAAGTGTTACAATTTGACATTCTACCACGGGTGTAGTAGACTTGTGACCATAAATGGGAAGCGGATGGAGGAAATTGCATGGTTGGCAAAATCCTAAAGAAACTGGATATTTTATTGGACCGAAAGCAGAAGCTTCAGATGCTGGGTCTGGTTTTTCTTATGCTAATCGGCGCGGCCTTAAATGTGCTTGGTGTCAGCCTGATTGTACCTGTGGTAAATATCGTCATGGATCCCAATGCGGTCACAGACAATGAAATTCTGCACTGGATTTATGTTAAGCTGCACGCTACATCCCAGACCCAAATCAGTGTACTGGTTATGGTGAGCCTGGTGCTTGTCTTTATCCTAAAAAACCTGTTCCTGTTCTTTCAGACGAAGGCGTTATTTGCATTTGTATATACAAATCAGTTCAGAACCTCTCAAAGCATGATGAAAAATTATATCCGTCGCCCTTATGAGTTTTTTCTGAATGCAGACACCGCTGTGGTGCAACGTAGTATCACATCTGATGTTAATAATATGTATGCCCTGATTTTGGCATTATTACAACTGGCATCCGATATCATCATTTTCCTTTTCCTGGTAGCCTATTGCCTGCTTCAGGATGTGGCTATGACAATTCTTTTGGCAACGGTTATGGTGGTTCTTTTGTTGTTGATCAAAATGGTTCTAAAGCCCATCTTGCGACGGGCCGGCGAGGAAAACCAGGAGTTTTACAGCGGACTGTTCAAACATATTTCACAGACCGTGCATGGCATTAAGGAGATTAAGGTGGCCCAGTGTGAGAAATACTTTGTGAGCCAATATCTGAAATGTGGGGCCGGCTATGTCAATGCGGTACAGCGCTACAATCTATACAACAATATACCCAAGCTCCTAATCGAGACCATATGCGTCATGAGTATGATTGGGTATATGCTGATACAAATGCTGAGCGGGGTAGATGCAGCCTCCATGATGCAGACCCTGACAGCCTTTGCAGCGGCCGCTCTGGTGTTACTTCCCTGTGTCAATCGTATCAACAATTCCATCAACAATATTACCTATTTTGAACCCTTTTTTATGGGGGTATCAGACACTCTGCAGGAGGATATCAATGAAGAAAATACAGATATCTCTTTTGCTGAGGAGCTCACGGACAAGCTGGAAGTTAAGCATATGATTTCCATGGAGGATATCACCTACGGCTATCCCGGTTCTGACAGGCTGATCTTTGACCATGCGAATTTGCAGATACCCATAGGCTCTGCCGTGGGTATTATCGGAAAGACCGGGGCAGGAAAGACCACCATAGTGGATGTTCTCTTAGGGTTGCTTAAGCTTCAGGGAGGACACATCCTGGCAGATGGTGTGGACGTGATGAAGCAGTATAAAGGGTGGCTAAAGAATATCGGCTATATTCCCCAAATGATTTATCTCTTGGATGACACCATCAGAAGGAATGTAGCCTTTGGAATTGCAGAGGATGAGATAAGCGATACAAGAGTCTGGGAGGTGCTTAAGGAAGCACAGCTGGATGAATTTGTCCGCAGTCTGCCGGAGGGTCTGGAAACCAAGGTGGGAGAGAGAGGCATTCGTCTCTCAGGAGGACAGAGGCAGAGAATCAGTATTGCCAGAGCACTTTACGGTGACCCGGAGGTCATGATTTTGGATGAGGCAACCGCAGCGCTGGACAACGACACAGAAGCGGCAATCATGGATTCCATAAATAGCCTTCACGGAAAGAAAACCCTGATTATCATAGCCCACAGATTGCAGACCATAGAAAAATGTGATTCTGTGTACTGTGTGGAGAATGGCAAGATTTATAAGCAGGAGGGAAAATAGAGCAATTTCCTGAGAGCTTGTTTGACAGAGAAAGGTAAGACATGTTTTTTAACAAGACCAAGCACACCAAGGATTTGGAGTATGAAGAGCTTTATGAGGATTCCTACGATGAGGATTCCTATGATGAGGACTCCTACGATGAGGATACCTATGATGAGTATGATTCTGAAGAGGACTATGAGGAATATGAAGAGGACTATATGGAGGATGACTCTGATTGGGAAGATGACGACATTGAGAATCTAGAAGAGGAATATGCCCGGGAGCAGGAGTACGACGACCAGGGCACAGAAACTGCAGAGCAAGAAGAGTATTACGATGAGGGAGAATACTCCGAGGAAGAAGAGTATTACGATGAAGGAGAATACTCTGAGGAAGAAGAGTATTACGATGAGGAAGAATACTCTGAGGAACAGGAGGATTATGCCGAGGAGACAGAACACCCGGAGG
>CAMAHO010000078.1 GCA_945834545.1 uncultured Lachnospiraceae bacterium
ATAGTTGCACTCGGAACAAGTGCTCCTGAAATGGCAGTAAGTACTGTGGCTGCTCTTCAAGGAGCTAATGAGATTGCACTCAGCAATGTTGTTGGTTCAAATATATTTAATCTTCTAGGTGTACTTGGTGTCTGCGCAATAATAAGCCCTTTGCCGGTGGATGGAATAGTCTTGAAAAGAGATTTTCCTTTTGCGATTATAACCACGATTATGGTTTTGCTTATTTCCTGTGGTTCAGTTCTTTTTGGAGGGCATTTCATTGAATACAGTGTTGATCAGGAAGTAGCAATTGTTACAAGACCAATAGGATTTGTACTTGTAATAGTATTTATAGGATATATTGCTTTCCTTATAGTAAAAACTAGGAAGAACTCATCCTCTGATGATGATAACAATAAAGAGCCTATGTGGAAGTGCATTGTATTCATTGCATTCGGACTTGTTCTTATCATAGCAGGAGGACAGGTTGTTGTATACAGTGCAAAGGAGATTGCAAGAGCTGCAGGTATGACAGAAACTCTTATAGGGCTTACGATTGTTGCGATAGGGACATCCCTCCCGGAACTTGTTACATCTGCTGTTGCTGCCAGAAAGGGTGAAACAGGTATGGCAATCGGTAATGTCATAGGATCTAATATTTTTAATCTGCTATTTATCTTAGGAGTATCGGCATTGATACATCCTGTTGCAGTCAATATGGCATCCGTGTATGACCTTATCATTTTGGTCGTCGTTAGCATAATATCGCTTTTTTTCGCATTCACTTCCAGAAAGATCAGTCGTATGGAAGGAGGGCTTATGCTTTTAATCTATGCTACGGATGTTGTGTTTGCGATAGTTAGATAACCCAGTGTCAAAATGGGAGGACAATATGAGCATATTTTCTATTTTTACATTATTTGGAGGGCTTGCATTTTTCATATATGGAATGAATCAGATGTCGCATAGCCTTGAGAGAAGCAGATTCGGATGTTTATGATCCTCATGAATATATTAGTAAATTGCGTGAAAAAGATAATTTGCGGTTTGAAAAAATGTATAATACATTCAGGCAAAAATACATGGTTTAATAATGAAAGGAATAATAATGTCAAAAGCAAGATTAAAGATATCAATTAAGAATGTACTAAAGGAGATAAGACCGATTAATATCCTCATGATTTTGGTGGCTGGAATTATTAATGCTTTTGGCGTTACAATGTTTCTTTTTCCAGTGAAACTTTACGATAGCGGGATATCCGGATTGTCAATGCTGTTAGACCAGATTACACCGGATTATCTGTCTCTATCGCTATTTCTTATCATAATAAATATTCCAATATTTATTTTTGGACTTAAGAGGCAGGGAAAGACGTTTACAGTTTATTCGATCTTCGCTGTAACGGTATATTCATTGGCATCATTTATGATAATGGATGTTCTTCCTGTTGACATTTCGTTTATATCTCCGTTGGCAGGGTCAGATTTGTTACTATGTGCTGTTTTTGGTGGTGTTATATCAGGAGTGGGGAGTGGTATGACGATACGCTTCGGAGGAGCAATTGATGGCATTGATGTTCTCTCTGTCGTATTTGCTAAGCGGATTGGTATATCTATTGGAACATTTGTAATGTTGTTTAATACCTTGCTATACATTATATGCGGCATAGCTATTCAAAGCTGGATTTTACCACTGTATTCTATAGTTACATATTATGTTGGATCAAGAACTGTTGATTTTATCACTGAAGGGTTTGATAGAGCAAAATGTGCGATGATTGTTACAGTAAAAGCTAATGAAATATCAAATGCCCTGTCCGAGAACTTTGATTCTAGCGGGACCATAGTAAAAGCAGTTGGGGGATACTCAAAGAAAGATAAAGAAATCATTTATTTCATAGTAAATCGCTTTCAGATTAATAAGCTAAAAAATATAGTGCATGATATAGATGAAAGTGCGTTCATTTCACTGCAGGAAGTGGCGGATATAATTAGAAAGAAGGAGTGATTTTTAGAAAAGTATATCGCGTCGGTTTCAATCCAAAGATTCCTGCATAAATCAATCCATCACCGGGAGTCGGGCAGGGGATGGGGCCGGAATGGTGGCTCTCAAAATCCGGACTGCTGGCTCAAACTAGCCCGGAATACTCAGCTTGTAGCTTGAGGGGAAGAAGAGCCAGCCCGCGATGAAGAAGACCGAAGGTCTTCGAATCAGTGCAAGGCTTGTAGCATGGATTTCTATATTTTTATTTGAAATTGTTGACATAACTAAATAAAGTACATCATATAAACCCTTCATTTAAATAAAGGGACAAAAAATACAAAAATTAAAAAAGATACCCTGAAGGAGCATTTAATGATATACTTGCTAATGGAAGGTGTGGTAAATCCTTTCTACTTAAGGGAATTATATATGTACTATGTAGTAGTGGTATTGATAAAACAAAAATATTCTATACTCCATTGGATAAAAGAGAAATTTACGATCAACAGGAAGGGGTTCATCATATAAATGCGATAGATTTGTTCTTGGGGAAAGAGAGTATGTAAAAATAGGAGATATTAATATGCGCATAGATTCAATCGCAATAAACATGCAAAACTTTAAAATTGATGCAAACACCAGTATCTCTGATAATAATGGATTTTCGGAGATTATGGATGAATTATCTGATGAAATGTCAAAGCCAGATACCGATGTAGAGCATACTAAGCCTATGGAGTATTTCTTATCTGAGGCTGAGATATCGCTTGGGTTGAAAAAAACAGATATGTTCCCTGTGGTTTTTGCAGTGGAAGAATCATGGTATCTTAAAAACCAAAATCATGGAGAAAATCGCCAAAACTTAATGAATAAAGCTATAAATTCTTATAACAACAGTATGGGGATTTATGAGTAAAATAATGTAGAAAATAAGTATGACAGAATCAGAAAGAATAGTGGAGAATCAACCGATGACATACGAAGAAATCAAAAAGAATGTAGAAATAGAAGCATTAATCAATAAGGGCAATAATAACCTTGGAAGGCTTGGCTATACAGAGCATGGAAAGGCACATGGAACGTTTGTCGCGCAGAGGGCAGCATATGTCTTGGAACAACTGGAATTTTCGGAGCATGATAAGGAACTGGCAAGAATTGCCGGATACATGCATGATATTGGGAATGCAATTAACCGTAGTCATCATGCAGAGTATGGTGCGCTTCTGGCCAATTCGATTCTGGAAAAAACAGACATTACCTTGGAAGACAGAATAACAATTATGTCAGCAATTGGAAATCACGATGAGTCTACAGGGGGAGCAATGGACCCGGTATCAGCAGCATTGATTATTGCGGACAAAACGGATGTTAGAAGAAGCAGAGTAAGAGAACAGCAGAAATCCACTTTCGATATTCATGACAGAGTGAATTATGCAGTTACAAAGTCAAACCTTATTTACAGTGACGAAAATAAAGCATTTACACTGGATTTGAACCTTGATACCGATATTTGCACCATGTATGAGTATTTTGAGATTTTCCTAAATAGAATGATGATGTGTCGTGGTGCGGCAGAGCTACTGGGTGTAAAATTTAAACTGACTGCAAATGGTTCGAAAATACTGTAGCTTATATTGCTTGCACTTCGATGATCCGCGGCTTCTGGCATAATGGCATTGCTCAAGCTCTGGAACATACAGGCAAATAAGAAATCGGATTTTGGTTTCAGTAAATTACGGATTTACAAATATTTTCTGTTATGCTAGACTTTGTGTAGAGCATATTTTCTTTCTATTTCTAATGTCGGTGGTACCCTTATACCGATATCTGAATCATCTGATTATATCAAACAAGGAAATCCCTGCTTCATAAAAAACATAAAGCAGGAGTGAACAGATATACAGAAATAAGTGAAAGCCTCCTGCACAAAGGAGGAAAAATGAAAATAATACCCGCAATTGAAGACTTTATGGTCAAGGAGCTGTTTAGCCACGAGGAGGTTCGCAAACAATTCGTTAGTGATGTGTTGGGAATTTCCATAGAAGAAATAAAATCGGTCAGAATATTGAATCCCTTTTTAAGGAAACTTCACAGAAAACACAAACAAGGGATATTAGATGTAGTACTTGAGCTAAACGACAACACAAAAATAGATGTGGAGATACAAGTAAAACCACAGAAGTTTTGGAATAAAAGAAGCCTGTACTATCTTGCAAAAATGTATACAGATGAGTTATATGTGGGGCAGCACTATGAAAAGCTGAAAAAGTGCGTTTCTATCAGTATACTAAACTTTAATCTGCTGGATGGGGAGGAAAATCATAGTGTTTACACCCTGAAAGACCAGTCAGGGCGTGAACTGACTGACTTGTTTGAAGTGCATATCATAGAACTAAAAAAACAGATTAATTCTGATACACCAGTGAATGACTGGATACGATTGTTTAATGCGAGAGAAGAGGGGGACTTTGCCATGATAAAGAGAAAAACCATAGGAATTGAGGAAGCAATGGAAGTGGTGAAACAAATGAGTCTGAGGAAAAGATTACGATGGGAATTTGAACAGTTACAAAAGGAACGACGGGACAGGCATGCCCAGGACGAATATGTAAGGGAGCAGGGACGTTTGGATGGTATACAAGAGGGCAGATATGAACATGCAATACAGGTTTACCACAAATGTCTTGAAAGAGGGATGTCTGAGGAAGAAGCAATGGAAATCTCAGGAGTGAAGCAGAAATAACTGCAATAAGGAGGATATAAGCATTGATAAATTTAGTGGCGCTTCCGTGTCTTTGTGTTGATATTTTTGATGGAACAAATGAGATGTATGCAGGTGGGGAGGCACTGAATTTTGCTGTTCACGCGTCACGATTCCAGGAAGTCCATGTTTCATTGATAGGTGCAGTAGGCCAGGATTCCTATGCCGACTGCATAATGGATTCTATTTCTGACAAAAGAATCGATGTAAGTCATATAAGAGTCGAAAAGGGAAAAGTAACAGCGAATAATCGAACTTATCTTACTCCGGATGGTGATAGATATTATAAAGAGGATTCATGGACGGGAGATATTGTCGATAAGATGATATTGAATCGGAATGAATTACAGGTGATTAAAGAATCAGATGTTGTTTTCATACATTTCTGGGCAGGCTGCTTTAACCAGATCATAGAATTGAAGAAAAAGAATAAATTTAAGCTTGCTGTTGACTTTGTTGAATATCGTGATTTTGAAGATATGGAGAGCTATGCTCCCTATATTGATTATTTCATGATAAGTGGAGAAGAAAGTCTCCTTCCAAGATTCGAAGCGCTTTCTAGGAAGTATAAAGGCCTGTTTAATATGTCTTTAGCGGAAAAAGGAAGTGTGACTTATAATAATGGAAAGAGATATACGGTCCCGGCTACTGCAGTTAATGAAATAATTGACACTACCGGATGTGGTGATAGCTATCATGCGGGATTTGTATGCTCCCATATGATACATGGAGATATTTATGAGGCAATGGTAGTTGGAACAAAGTTTGCAACTGAGACCTTGTCACACTATGGAGGCTTTTAGGACAACCCATCTTATCTCATGTCGGCTATGACTGAGATTCTAAAGAAGTAGTAGAAAAAGGGTATTTTCCTTGAAAAAGGATAAATACCCTTTTTGTTATTGCATAAACATAACATATATGTTATGATGACACAAAATGCAACTCAAAACAAAAAGAAATGAGATTTGTGAAATGAAGACAGCAGAGATAATTAACAGTGTTTGTTCAAATTTAGACATAGCAAAAGCTGATTTGGCGAAGCGCATGGGGTTACATCCCTCTTCCCTGTACAGAAAACTTGCCAGAGAGAGTATGACCTTTGAAGAGCTTCAAAGATGCCTGGAAGCATTAGGCGTCTCAGTGGAGCTGCAGTTTCAATATCCGGATGGGAAAAAGCTAAGCTCCAGGGAAAACCATGAACAGCTTGTGGACAAAATGGCCATTTTAGAAAAGCGGCTGGAAGCTGCCGACAAGATGGATGAGTTCCATAAGAAAGCATTAAGGGATTTACGGACGGAACTGCATAGTGCAGTTGGGTATGCAGAGCTTTGCAGAAGACAAGGCTCACAGGCAGAATTGTATTTGAACAAGCTCAGTATGGTTCATGGTAACATGGAAAGAACGATTTCCTTTGCCCTGGGGGAAACCTACGAGGATGAGACGGAGGAAATAAGGGAAGAGCAAATCCAAGCCTTGCAGGGAAAACGGGTTCTGCTGGTTGAGGACAATGAGCTCAACCGGGAAATTCTGGAGGAAGTGCTTCTGGGACACGGTCTGCTTATTGAGGAAGCAGATAACGGCAGTAAAGCACTTACGGCAGTAAAGGAGCATGAACCGGGTTACTATCACTTCATCTTGATGGACATTGAAATGCCGGAGATGGATGGTTATGAAGCAACTTTAAAAATTCGAAAGCTTCCCAATCGAATTAGGGCAAATACACCGATTATTGCCCTAACTGCAAATGCCGTCTCTGAAAATCGTGACAGAGCATTTGCTGTAGGTATGGATGATTTTCTTGTGAAACCGGTGAATATATCACATTTACTGTCGTGCCTGACAAAGCTGCTGTAAGGGTGATTTGCCGGAATGAATCTGGAAAGATAAGCTTAGAAGGCCACAAGCTTTCTATTCAAATATATCATTACATTAGGAAGAGGAGATACCTTATGAAGAGACTTACCTGTTATTTGCTGTCCTTAGCTATGGCAGCAACCCTGCTTGCAGGCTGTGGAAGTCGAAGTGAACAAGAAGCTGCTACAGAGAATACTCAGACACAGGAGAATTCACAGGAAACAGCAGCTGAGACAAATAAGGAAAAGGTGGTAGTTGCCTGCTGGGGCAATCAGATGCTGGATAGCTATACGCAGTACCTCTGCGACCTGTTTCCCCAGGTGGAATTTGAATTTGTTCTGGCCACCAATTCCACGGATTATTACCGTTTCCGTGCAGAACACGACGACATGCCTGATATTTTGACGGTGCGCCGCTTTGCCCTTAAGGATGCGGTGCTGTTACAGGATTATCTGTATGACCTGAGCAATACGGAATTAGCCAGCACCTATTACGGTTCCTATCTGGACAGCTACACCTATGAGGATGGGTCGGTAAACTGGCTTCCCACCTGCGCAGAGGTGGATGGTATCATTATCAATAAAACTTTATTTGATGAATATAATGTACCCGTTCCGACGGACTATGAAAGCTTTGTTGCTGCCTGCCAGGCTTTTGAGGAAGCAGGTATTCACAGCTTTGTATCGGACTTTTCTGCGGATTATACCTGCATGGAGATTTTACAGGGTGCATCTATTCCTATGCTTCAGAGCATAGAGGGACGTAAGTGGCGCCAGCAGTATGAGAGCGGTGTCACCCAGGAACTTTCTGAAGAGGTATGGCTGCCTGTTTTCGAGAATTTCTTCGATTTAAAGGAGAAGTTGGGTCTTGGTGCGGAGGATGCTGCTTATCCCAACAGAACGCCGAAGGAACTGTTTAGCGAGGGCAAGGCTGCCATGTTTCGTGGAACCGGTGCGGATGTTATCTCATTCCCCGGCCGAGGTCAGGACGAGGTGCTATTGTTACCCTATTTCGGTAAGACAGAGCAGGATAACTGGTATCTGACCTATCCCACCTTCCAGATAGCGGCCTCTGCCAAGGGGATGGATGACCCTGAACGAGAAAAGTTGATTCTGGACATCATGACCGCTATGGTAAATCAGAAGGGACAAGATCATATCTCCTATGGCAAAAACATGGTGCCATATAAGAAGGATGTGACACTGGAGCTAATGCCGGAGATGGATAACCTGAAGCCCTATATGGAGCAGAATAAGCTGTATATTCGATTGGCATCCAATGAGATGTTCCGTATTTCTAAGGATGTGGTGCAGATGATCCTGAAGGATGAGGTCAAGACACCGAAGGAGGCTCTGGCGGCATTTAATAAGGAACTGGCGGGAGAAGAACCGGGTACAGAAATCGTGGCTCATATTAATACGGGCTACTCCAACGATTTCACCGTAGAGCATGGAAATCAGGCAGCTTCTGCCCTTGCCAATACCATTCGGAAGCTCTCCGGCTATGATCTGGTATTTATGCAGGCTTGTTATGTAGCCAATGATATTTACACCGGTGAGTATTCCCAGAAGGATCTGGGGTATATTGCTAAGAATGACGGAGGCTGGCCCGGCTTAATGGAGCTGACCGGAGCCCAGATTTACACTCTTGTGGAGACCACCCTTTCTATGACCGGCAACCGTGGTGCAGTCTGCAATGACAGCACGCTATATGTCTCCAGCGGTTTCGAAATGGATATTACAAAAACGGACAGTGGATATACGCTCAACACCCTGACCATAGATGGTAAGGAGCTGGATCGCAGTGCAACCTATTCCTTCTTAATCTACGGCGAACGCGACTGGTATATGTCTGAGGTTATGGAGCGAATAGGAGTGGCGGAAGTCGATACCTCCGGTCCCAAGGCAGAAGATTACCTCATGCAGCGTCTAGTGGAAGAAGGCGGACAACTGGAAGCACCTACGGATTACATCACTTTGCGATAAAAGGCAGGCAAATCGCTGAAGCGCAGCGATAAAGAGAGATTTGGGGAGAATACTCATATGCAAGAGAGAAAACATACAACTAAATATCTTTTTCCTGTTGCGTTTGCGATAATTCTGGTTGTTGTCCTGACATTTGGCGTGCTCTTCATGCGCAATTCTTTAATGAAGCTGACGATTGAGGAGCGTTCCAGCCAGCTGGAGGAAATGGTTACTCAGATTCAGGCGAATTTGGACAACGGTCTTCAAATCCATTGGAATTTGGTGGCAGGATTGAATAACGCTGTGCAAGGAAATCATTTCAATAACAGTCAGGATGTGTTTGATAACATAGCACATATGGAAAATGATTTTTGTACGGACCTGTATGGATGTCGGGTAATGCTTCTGGATGAGCAGGGTACAGCATATCTGAGTGATGGGTCTGCTGGTATCTGGTATGATATCAGTCATTTGTTAGATGGAGAAAAGCGGCATACGTTTGTTTCTGAAACCGATACGATTGATGGAAGCTTTTTGGTGTTTTCGCAGGAATTAGATTCCCCCATCACAATGGGAGAGGATCATGTCCGCTTTACCCATATTGTGTTGCTGAAGGATATCCAAACGGTGAAGCAGTATTATACTACCACCACCTACGGAGGCAGTGCGGCAACCTATATCATCAAGAAAAATGGAACATTAGCCTATTTTGATGCAGATAATGACGATGTTATTGGTGCCCGAAATATTTACAAGGCACTGGAAGAAGCGGAGTATGTTCAAGGGCGCAGCTTTGACA
>CAMAHO010000079.1 GCA_945834545.1 uncultured Lachnospiraceae bacterium
CAGCCCTATATCACATATTATGACTCTGCAAATGGTGATTATAAAGTCAGCAAGCTGGATATAAAGGAAAAAAAGACCACACCCTTAGACTGCAGTGTTTCCTATGTCAGAACCATGGGGCCGGGGGCAGAGGGAGAGCTTTTCCTGGTTGACAACAGTAATCTTTACGAAGTGGATTCCGAAACTTTGGAATGCAGACAACTGTGCAGTCTGGTGGATTGTGATTTGATTGCGGATTATGTGGCTTCGGTAGGTGCACTTGCGGATGGAAGCTTGGTATTGTACAGCAGAGATTATGAAACCAATACCAAGGAGCTGGTTCGCCTGGACAAGATGGATTCCTCCCAGGTTGTTCAAAAGGAAGTGATTACGGTTGCAACTCTGTACAATGATTCCAACCTAAATGAGTTGATTGTTCAGTTTAACAAAACCAACGAGAAATATAAGATTAAAACAAAGGTTTTTGTAGATGAAAATGCAGACTGGACGGAAACTACCCACTCAGATGCCATTACAAATCTGCAGAATGATTTGGTGAACAACACTTCTAAAATCGACCTGCTGTATACTTATGGAGATATTTCTATCGGAGCAATGGTTGAGAAGGGTTTGTTTGAGGATTTGTATCCTTATTTGGAAAAGAGTTCGAAGGTTTCCAGAGAGGATTACATCCCCAAGGTTTTAGAGGTTTCCACCACTGACGGAAAGCTCATCAGCCTTTCAAGAGGCTTTTCCATACAGACCCTGGTAGGAAAGCAGGAGATCTTTGGAACAAAAGAGGGTTGGACCTTACAGGAAGTGGAAGAAATTACTAAGAGATACCCTGATAGTTCGTTGTTTAATTATGCAAATAAGCAGAGTATCCTTTACAATCTGTTAACTATGACTTGGAAGCAGTTTATGGATGAAAAGAATGGTACCTGTAGCTTTGACCAGGATGCTTTTAAGAGTATTTTGACTATTTGCGCCGGTTATCCGGATGAGGTAGAATGGTCTGAAAATGATAAGGGCTATGCAGCTAAATTTCATGACAATGATGTCCTCTTAAATGATGCGTATATTTCCTCCCTTCAGAATCTGCAGAATGCGATCTGCTATTTTGAGGATGCACCCTATACCTTTATCGGTTATCCTACCGTGGATGGCTCAAACGGGGTGGTAATGACCTTGTCCAACGCCTTCTCTATGATGTCTAAGTCGGAGAACAAGGAGGGCGCCTGGGCCTTTTTGGAGTATGTGGCATCCAAACCCTATGACAGTTGGCAGGATGACTATATCTTCCCGACCATAAAGTCTGTGTATGAGGAAAAGATGAAAGAGGCAACCAAGGAAGAATACCTCATGGATGAAAACGGGGAATTCATTTTGGATGAGGACGGAGAGAAAATCCCTGTGAATACCGGCGGCTCTATGTCTGACAGCAGTGGTTGGACCTATGAATTCCATACTCCTACCAAGGAGGAGGCTGCCATAGTGGAAGCACTCATTGAAAAGGCGGTGCCTAGCAATTATACTTTGGATACCACGATTATGAATATTATCAATGAGGAGGCTGAGCCCTTCTTTAAGGGACAGAAGAGCGTGGATGAGGCCTGCAGCATTATCCAAAGTCGAATCAGTATGTATATGAAGGAAAATATGTAACAATTTATAGTTATGAGAATAAAAGGTTTGGAGAATGAGCATTGAAACAGAAACGAGAGAAAACAAACACTTTACACAATAAGAAGCACGGCAGAAAGACAAAATATGAAAGGCGGGTATCCAGGGTATTCCTGATGCCCAGCCTTTTAGGCGTTTTACTCTTTTTTATCCTGCCCTTTGGTGTCATTATTTACTATTCTTTAGTGGATAATCCCATTAGTGCTGAATTTGTTGGGCTGGAGAATTATCAGACTGTAATACAGAATCTGGCCTTTCGCACAGCGGTTAAGAATACAGCCGTGTTCTCTGCCTTTTCTGTGCCCTTAGCTGTGATTCTGTCTCTGGGACTTGCCATTATGCTGGATGCAAAGCTTCCCTTCAGAAGTCAGTTTCGAACCTTCTTCTTAAGCCCTATGATGGTTCCTGTGGCCTCCATCGTCCTGATTTGGCAGGTACTGTTCCATTATAATGGTGTAGTGAATGAGTTTTTGGGGAGATTCGGAATTGACAAGATTGACTTTATGAAATCAGAATATTCCATTCTGGTGGTGGTCATTTTGTTTTTATGGAAGAATCTGGGATATAATATGATTTTATTCATGGCGGCCTTAGGCAGTATCCCCAAAGACATTATTGAGGTGGCCAGATTGGAGAGCGCAAATGCCTTTCAAATCTTTTTTAAGATAAAGGTCAGGTATCTGTCCTCCAGTATCCTGTTTGTGACGATTATGTCGTTGATAAATTCCTTCAAAATATTCAGGGAAGTCTATCTGCTGACCACAGACCATCCTACAGATTATGTTTACATGCTGCAGCATTATATGAATAATAAGTTTAAGAATCTG
This sequence comes from uncultured Lachnospiraceae bacterium, assembly GCA_945834545.1. Classification (GTDB taxonomy): domain Bacteria; phylum Bacillota; class Clostridia; order Lachnospirales; family Lachnospiraceae; genus Acetatifactor. The sequence continues at coordinate 2,490 of CAMAHO010000079.1, forward strand.
GACTATCAGATGTTATCCTCTGCAGCAATCCTTATGAGCTTGGTTATGATTGTGATTATTGGAATCCTGTTCTTTGCAGAGAATCGATTCGGAAAGGATGTGGAAGGCTGATGAAGAAGAATACCTCATCCTCAATAAGAAAAGATGTGTTTGCTGTTAAGGCAAGACGGAAAAAAGTCATACATAAGATTAATATAGGCTTTGTAACTATAATAGCGGCAGCCTTTGCAATTCTCTTTTTGTTGCCGATTGTACTGACTATATGCAACTCCTTTATGTCGGCTTCGGAGATCGCATCCAATTATGGTTCTGTGTTTGCAACTACAAGCAGCGGTGGTAAGGTCTATATCTCGGAGACGGTAAACCTGAAGTTTATCCCGGATATGGTTTCCTTTTCCCAGTATATTACGGTGTTATTTAAGAGCCCGGAATATCTTTTGAAATTTTGGAATTCTGTGGTCTTAGTAGTGCCAATTGTGCTATTTCAGTTGTTTGTGGCCTGTCTGGCTTCCTATGGGTTTGCCAGATATACAGGAAAACTTAGAGCTATTTTGTTTTTTGCCTACATTATCCTGATGTTAATGCCATACCAGGTCACTCTGGTGCCAAATTATCTGGTCAGCGAATGGCTTGGATTACTGGACAGCTACTGGGCCATTTGGCTGCCGGGAATCTTTTCTCCCTTTGCCGTATATCTGTTGACAAAGTTTATGAAGCGAATACCCATCTCGTTCATCGAGGCTGCGCAAATCGACGGAGCGGGGGAATGGAAGATTTTCACTAAGGTATGTATTCCCTTATGTAAGGGAGCTATCTGTTCCGCAGCTATTTTGGTTTTTATCGATTATTGGAATATGGTAGAGCAACCGTTGATCCTACTGGCAGATCCGGAGACCCATCCGCTATCTGTGTTTCTAAGTAAGATAAACAGCGGAGAGGTTGGCCTGGCATTTGCGGTGGCAACGATTTATATGATTCCCAGTTTGTTGATTTTCCTTTACGGAGAAGAGTATTTGGTGGATGGAATCACCTATCAGGGTGGAGTAAAAGGATAGAAAGGTATGGATAGGAAAATGAGTGAGAAGAAAAACAAGAGAGAATGGATTAAAACAGCAGCAATCGTGTTCTTGAGCATTATGCTGGTACTTACCTTTTTTTCAAATACAATTATGAATTATTCTCTTCCGGTAGTAGCTACTCAGTATGTACAAAGCGGAAGCATTACGGCAAAAATACGCGGAACAGGAGTTATCGAAGGGACAGACCCTTATGTTGTCAAGATGGAGGAGGATGTTGCGGCAAAGAAAATCAGCTCCATCGAAATCAGAAAGGGTGACCATGTGGAAGAAGGCCAGGTACTTCTCAAGTTTTCGTCCCAAAAGGTCTCCGGACAGGCGGAAGCGGAAGCAGCGGTGAGAGCTGCCCAGGATGCTTATAATGCAGTCGTGAAGGAATTGGAAGGAGCAGTCCTTAAGGGACAGCTGACAAATGAGAAAAAGAATCAGATTTTAAAGGGCAGTACCGGTAAGTATGAGGATTATCTTACAACTGTTAATGCCATTGATGCCCAGCTTAAGGATATGGAGGGACAGTTGACAGAGTACAATGCAGCTCTGGCACAGTGTAACCTGTATTTAAGCTTGAATTCGCAGGATGCCCAGATAGATAAGGAAACTGCAAAGTCCTCCGCAGCCGAAGCTGAGACAGTCTATAATCAGGCTGCTGCAGCCTTAGATGCAGCAAAGAAAAAGATTACAGAGCTTGAGACAAGTATTGCATCTTCTACGGATGCTGATACAGTGGCTGCACTAAATGCAGAGCTTGCACAGGTCAAGGCAAGCATTGCCGGTCTGGAAGCAGATGCAACGGCAAAGAAGTCTGATTGGGACGGTAAAGCAGCCTATTATCAGAAGGCTGTGACGTATGAACAGCAAGCTAACCTGAAACTTCAATATGAGTATCTGATACAGGTTTCTCAGCAAAACATTACAACAGCAAAAACCAATAAAGATACCATAACCAACAATGTAGACACTGAGAACATGTATTATCAGAAGGTAAAGACGGCAAAGGATGCCTTAAAGGAAGCAAAGGATAAGCTTGATGAACTCTCGGGAGAAGGAGAGATTAGCGAACTGCTTGCTCCGGTTTCCGGAACGGTTGACGAGCTGTTCTTTAAGTCCGGAGAAGAGGTCAGCGCAGGCCAACAAATTGCGAATATTCAGCCTGACGGAAAGGGCTACACCTTAAGTATATCTGTTACCAACGAGCAGGCCAGAAATGTAAGTGTGGGAGACCCTGCAGAATTGGTAAATGCCTGGTCTTACTATGATATCAATGTGGTACTGGCATCCATACGTCCGGACAAAACAGACCCCGGAAAGAAAAAGCTTTTGACCTTTGATGTGACAGGAGATGTGACAAGCGGGCAGAGTCTGAGTGTGTCCGTAGGTCAGAGAAGTGCCAACTATGATTTGATTGTTCCTAACAGTGCCATCAGAGAGGATAACAACGGAAAGTTTGTTCTCATTGTAGAGTCTAAGAGCAGTCCTTTGGGAAATCGTTATGTGGCTACCCGTGTGGATGTACAGGTGGTAGCTTCGGATGATGTTCAATCTGCAGTTACCGGAGCATTGAATGGCTGGGAGTATGTAATTACCACAGCGAACAAGCCGGTTGAAGCAGGCAAGCTTGTGAGGTTGTCAGAGGAATAATCGGGAGGAGCTGCTTTGAAACGAATTGAAATTCATATTTCAAGAAAAAAATGCATATGGTTTGCTACAGCAATAGCGGCTCTATTACTGGTATGGCTTTTAAATCTGCTTAGAATCGCCTTGGTAGGTGGGCAGGAATCCCAGAATATGGCTGCTCGGTGGGGAAAGGACGGAGGGGTTGCTCAGATTAGCTGTTTCTTTTCCGGGACAGCCGGGGTGACAAGAGATCAGGTCATTGGCTTTGGACATCAGCTGGACAGTATGCTTTTGGAAGAATCCATTACAACGGATTCTACAAACGAATCTGCAAGACTTTGGACAGATGCGTATTCAGCAGTGGGAAGTGTAACTCTGGTAAGAGAGAATGAAAGCATGACAGTGAATGCTTTGGGAGTAGGCGGAGATTTTTTCTATTTCCATCCCCTGGACTTGCAATTTGGCTATTATTTCTTTGAATCTGACATCAATCAGGATTATGTTGTAATTGATGAGGATATTGCCTGGCAGCTGTTCGGCTCCAATGATGTTGCAGGTATGCAGCTTTCCATTGGAAATAAGCCTTATGTGGTTTCGGGAGTCATTCACAGACAGGATGATAGGTTGTCAAAGGCTGCGGGTTTGGAGAAACCTCTTGTGTATTTGTCCTATCAGGCGTTGTGTGAAATGACTGGCGGAGATTTGACCTTGAATCATTACGAAATTGTTATGCCTAATCCTGTAACCGACTATGCGTACAATAAGGTGAAGGAAAATCTGGGCGTTGGTGAAGAAGCCATGGTTTTGGTGGAAAATACAAAACGTTACAGTTTCCTAAACGGTTTAAAACAAATTCCCAAATTTGGCATTCGCTCTATGAGTGAAAAGGCTATTATTTACCCTTACTGGGAAAATGTTGCAAGAGCTAAGGAAGATATAAACAGTCTGATTGTGTTACTGCAGGTACCTTTTATAGTATATCTGGTTGTATTTTTGCTGGTAAATATGGTACTATGGTATCGACATAAAAAATGGACCGTGGAGAGCTTGTGGAAAAAGAGTAAGGATTTCTCATATCAATTATCTGCAAGGCGGAGAATGCAGAGGCGTAAAAGGAAGGAAGAGAGGAGATCATAATATGAGATTATGGAAAAGAATAGTATGCGTTTCCTTAGCATCCATGCTGGTATTTAGTGTGGCCGGTTGTGGAAAAAAGGAAGGAGAATCGGGAGAAGGCAAGGGTGACATTGGTCAGGGTATTTCCCAGGAGGAGAAGGCAAAACAGGCTATGGAAGGGGTATTTTCCAGTCAGGAAATCGCCCTGGACTACAGCTTTATAGGTGCAGTGGAGGGCGAACACCATTCAACTAATGTGTTCTCAATCCTTTCAGAAGACAATCAGCTTAGGATTCTGATGACGGACAATAGAGAGAATCAGACTGTTCCATATATGATAACCTGTGATCTGGATGGGAAGAATCAGAAGAACATCATGTTGGAAGGGACCGAACCGGTAACTACGGAGGAAACTACGGAATCTAAGGTGGTGGCAGAGGATACACCATCGGATTTTGTGGAAGAAGAGTATCATTACGAGTATACAGGGTATCAGAATTTCTCTTACAGTGAGGAAGGGATTCTCTATGGATTAAAATGCCATACAGAGTCTGACAATGAATCCTCAGTGGAGGAGTACAACCTGATGGTATGGGATTCGGAGGGAAAGCTGTTGGCAGAGAGCCCGATTACAGGCCTGGGGTATAACGAAAAGGAAGGTACCAACCGCTATATCAACGCTGTCTTAAGCGGTAAGGATGGTACAGTAACCTTTGTTACAGGCGGAGATAAGTGGGAATCCTTCACAGCCCAGAAGGACGGAACGGTTTCTGCATTTTCACCTTTAAAGCTGGATCAGAAGTACACAACATCCTTGGAAAGAATGGTTCCCTTGAAGGATGGTAAGGTGGGAATTTCCTACTATAATGAAGACTGGACAAAAATGAATGTGGCAATCTACAATCCGGAAACCGGAGCTGTGGAGAAAGAGGGAGAGGTGCCCGCTGCCGTTCGCAATATGGGCTTTTATAATGTCTATCCCGGTGTGGACAGTGATTTTATCTTTGGTACATCCAATGGTATTTACAGCCTGAGTGTGGGTGACACAGAGGCTAAGAAGATACTGGATTTTATCAACTCTGATTTAGAGATTACTGAATTACAGACGATTCTTCAGAAGGATGCCGATACACTGATTGCTTCCGACTATGACTATATGAATGATAAGGTCAGAGTCGCTCTCTATAAGAAAGTGCCGGCAGAGCAGATTGTGGAGAAACAGATTATGACCCTGGGCGGCTTGAATTTGCAGTATCAGTCGCAGCTTCGTACCCGAATCATTGATTTTAATAAGAACAATGCTTCTTATCGAATTACCATTAAGGACTATAGTGAGTACAACACAGATGACGATTATACTGCAGGGGTAAATCGCTTAAACAGTGATATTGCTGCAGGAAAATGTCCGGATATTATCTATTTGAATGAGCAGATTCCGGTTGAGAGCTACACCAAGAAGGGACTCTTTGCCAATATTGACGAGCTGATTGCTGCCGACAACGAGTTGTCGAAAAATGAATATATGGAGAACGTATTTGACGCTTATCGGGTGGACGGTAAGCTCTATAGAGTGATTCCGACCTTCTATATCCAGACCTATTTGGCTAAGAAGTCCCTGGTGGGGGATGTGGATTCCATTACAATGGAGAAGGCGAAAGAAATTGTAAAAGGCTTAGGAAACGATGCTTCTGTCTTTGATGCTATGATGACCAGAGAGGGCTTTATCAGTGCGTTTATGCAATTCTGCGGCGGTGATTTTGTGAATACCCAGACCGGCGCCTGCAGCTTTGACAGTCAGGAGTTTATTGAGCTTTTGAAGGCTGCAAAGGACTACACACCGGAAGCTGAGATGAGCAATGATTATGATGATGATTTCTGGGAAGAGTATAATATGCAGTATCGGAACAACAAAACCCTGTTGTATAACGCATATTTTAGTAGCATGTCTGACCTGAAGTACACCATTCAGGGACAGATTGGGGAAGATGTGGCTTATGTGGGCTTCCCATCTGCACAAAACGGTGGTGCTACTGTCACAGCCAATGAGAACTGCTTTGCTATCAATGCGAAAACCGGTAATGTAGATGCTGCATGGCAGTTTGTCAGATACTATCTCACAGAGGAATACCAGACCAGTGAAAACAGATGGGGCTGCCCTGTGTTAAAGAGTGCTGTGAAGGAAGATTTAAAGAAAAATATGGAGGCAAATACCTGGACGGATGAGGAGACCGGTGAGGTAATTAATTATGATACCTTCTGGTCAAATGGAGTAGAAATACCCTATGAGCCTATGAACCAGGCGCAGATTGACAATGCTTATGCATACTTTTGCAATGTTAAGACTCGCCCCTATGATAACCAGGCAGTGTTAGACATTATCAACGAGGAGGCGGCAGCTTTCTTTAGTGGACAGAAGCCGGTTGAGGATGTAGTAGGTATCATCCAGAGCCGTGTGAAGCTGTTGATTAATGAATAGAAGGAACGACTATGGGAAGATGTATCTTGATTGGTGCCGGTGATCTAACTGTCAGTCAGATTCCGATGGCGGAGGATGATTATTGTATCGCTGTGGATGGCGGTATGGATTATTTGGAATACCTGGGAGTGGAACCGAATCTGATCCTTGGGGATATGGATTCGGCTACCGACCATATGCGGGAGGCCGTGCTTCAGATTGCCCGTGAATACCCGGAGAAAGTGGTTTTGCTTCCCTCTGAGAAAGATGATACAGATATGCTGGCCGCAATCAAGGAGGGCTTGAAACGAGGCTATACAGACTTTCGGTTGTACGCAGCTACCGGGGGAAGAATGGATCACACACTGGCAAATATTCAATGTCTGGCTTATCTTAAAGGACACAATGCCAAGGGCTATCTGATGGATGGCAACGGAATGATGCTTTACCTAAAGGATGAGAGCGTTACCTTCAAAGAGAATATGACAGGAACTTTGTCCTTGTTTTCTATGGTGAAGGAGACCAAGGGAGTTACCATTAAAGGGATGAAATATGAATTAGAGGATGC
>CAMAHO010000080.1 GCA_945834545.1 uncultured Lachnospiraceae bacterium
AGCACTTTTCATACAAACCACAAACACTTTCAAGCACTTTTCATACAAACCACAAGCACTTTTAGCGCTTTAGTTCTCATACACAAACTGGCTAAATACAGCAAAGCCACCTGTTTCCTTAGTAGCATAGCTGCACAGGCCGAAGCGTACACCTGTAAAGTGGTCCAGACGGAAGGCCATCTTGTTGTCAGGGCCGAGCTGTTTCCACTTGCCATTGTCTTCATAATAGAAGCTTGCCAAATCCTTCATCTGAGTGAAATCTGCTTCAACGCGCAGTCGAAGCTTGGAGGAAGGTGCCAGCACAAGAGCCTGAAGCTTGTCAGCTTTCTTAGGTTCTATGCTTGCTTTATCACAAGCATTGGGCCCTGCATTATTATCTGCAGTACTATCCTTTGCAGCTTTCTCTATCTCTTCATCCCGCGTTGCCATCACAACGTACAGCTGTCCGTCCTTTCTGGTAAGGCCAATGACGCCATAGCAACTGCCGAAGACACAAAGGCCTGCAATATCGCCCTCCTTCAAGGCTGTGCCGTCCAAGGTGATTTCACCGGCGCAGCCGGGATAGGTCATTCGCATGGTAAGTGTGTTGCGAGCTTGGGTCAGGCAGTCACAAAGCTTATTGTTCAAAATGGTGTAGGTGCCTGCTTCATGATCCCAGGACATAGAGGTAAGGTCCGGCTCATGGTTGTACTGCCACCAGGGACGAAGGGACTTAAAGTCATCACTTCCTACCAATGGGCTGTATTCATAGTCGGGCTTGTTGTCCTCTACATAGAAGAACTCCGGAACCCTGCCCTGATCTCCAAAAACGGGGAAGTCTGCTAATGCAGAACCGGTTGGAACATCCTTAAACTCCACCGGCACCAGTACCGGAATTCGGCCTACAGCACCGCTGTCCTGGAACAAGATTCCAAACCACTTCCCGGAGGGCGTGTCCACAATACCGCCCTGAGCAACGCCGGCGCCCATATAGCCGCGGTCGTCTACCAGCACATCGCCACCCCTGAATTCGCCGTCAATGCTGTCTGCCACAAAGCAGGCTTCCGCACGCATCCAGCGATCTCGCAGAGAATGTATGAAGAATAAATAGTATTTTCCGTTAATTTTGTAGAAATGACTTCCCTCGTAGCCCAGCATAGGGTTGCCCTGGTCGCTGACTGCCAGTCGATGAAGTCCACCCTCCTTGGGGCCTGTCAGGTCCTCGTTAAGCTCTGTAATGTAAATATCCTTGTTGCCGTAGGCAATATACACCCTGTCGTCGTCATCAAACAACAAGGAGCAGTCGTGGTAGAAGCCATCTATGGTGTGTTTCTCCCAAGGACCCTGAATGTCTTCAGAGGTATATAAATAGGTCTTGTGGGTGTCATTTGCCACAAACGCAATGTAGAACTTGCCTTTGTGATAGCGGATGCTTGCTGCCCACATACCCTTTCCATAAATCTGCTCTGCTCCCTCCAGACGCTGGGCGGGAGTGGAGTCCAGGGTGTCATATACATAGCTTGCATGTTCCCAATGAAGCAAATCGTAGGAGCGCAAAATCTCGCATCCGGGCATAAAATGCATGGTGGTGCTGACCATATAATAGGTGTCACCCACGCGGATCACATCCGGGTCGGGATAATCCATACGAGTCAAAGGATTGATGGTTTTCTCCTGCACGACATAATCGTAATGGTAGCCTCGATCGGGTTTCAGGGGAGCCGGCTTAACCTGGAAATAAACCACAGCATTCTCTTTTAAGGGCAGTGTGAAGCTTACCGAAGCGGTGCAATCCTCATAGCTACCGGCAGTGCTTGCTTCCGGGGCGTCCGTTACATTGCCTTCCGCACTCCTGTCTATCGCATCACTTCCTGCCGTCTTCTTACCTTCTTCCGTTTCCACCTCACAACCATACCTGCAATTTACTACAGTGGAAGTAATCTGTGGTCTGGCCTGTGCCTTGAGAAGGGCTAATTGCTCCTTGGACAAGCTGGAGGGTTCACCCAAATCGTGCCACAATTTCAAGGGATTGCAGGTGTCCTCATCCACCCGCTCCTCGATAACGACATATCTGTCACATTTCACTTGGGATTTCGATGAGCTGGCGCCTCCAGCCACCGATGTGCTGTTGCTCCCAGCCACCGATGAGTCGTTGCCAACAGACACTTTGGCGTCACCTTGCAGCGCTCCGATCTGCATCACGGAATCCCCTACCGGCAGCTCAATGGACAGTTCCTTATGTTTTCCAAATCTCTCGTAGGTCATATTCCAGGCTACACCCTTGTACTCGCCGTTAGGCAGCTTTACAATGACACAATTGTCATCTTTATGTACGCACTCCCCACCCAGGAGCCTCTTATAAAAGGCAAAGGTCCAGAAGGTAGGCTTGGGAATTCCTCCATTTGCCACTAGGCCAAAGCCACCGTGGAAGGGTGTGTGAGGCACACCGCCCTCCTCAAAAATATCCCCGAAGGTCCAATAGGAATAGGACTGCGCCACATCTCCCAGGATGGATAACTGGCGCGCCAGAAACGCTGCATTTTGGTTGGTATCGTGCAGCGGGCAGTTGGGAATATAGGAGGTGTTGAACTCCGTCACATGCATATCCAGGCCTTTGAATTCCGGATAGCTGTCAATAATCTCCCGATCCAGCTTTAGGGTGTCCATAGCATCCTTTTCATCTGCCAGCTGAGCGTAACCGTAGTGTCCCTCTCTGACGGGCAGATGGGTGTTGTAATGATGTCTTGTTATAAAATCCGGTTGCAAGCCCTTTTCCTTGCAAAAATCCAGGAAGCCGCGCATCCAGGAGCCGTCTCCGTCTGCACAGATTGCCGGTCCGCCCACCTTAAACTCAGGGCAGAAGGCCTTGATGGCGCGGAAGGTTTCCTCAAACAACCTGCAATACTCGCTACGGTCTGCCTTGTACCAGAAGCCCGGCAAATTGGGCTCATTCCAAACCTCCACAGGCCAGGCCTTCACCTGCTCCCCGTAGCGCTCCAGAAGGTGACTTAAGGTTGCCACCACCAGGTTTTTCCACTCCTCATAGTCCTTGGGAGGGGTGGTGTTTCCCTTCCAATAAAAAATTGTCTGTTCTCCGCTAGCCAGCTTCTTAGGCATAAAGCCAAGCTCGATAAAGGGCACGATGCCAAGCTCCAGATAGCTATCCATGACCAGGTCAAGATAGGTAAAGTTGTACTCCACGCCACCTTCATATTCCTGGTAAATCGCCATATCGTCATGAAACAGCCCGTGTCCGCGAATGTGCTTAAAGCCTATTTCCTCCTGGGTAAGCTTTAACTGCTCCAGGTACTCTTTTCCCAAAGCCAGCCCCATACGGCCGGTTCCCACACAGTAATCCACCTGATTGTTGAACTGTGCTGTGTCCCCGGGCTTCACCCTGATGTCCAGCTGCTCCCAAGCGCCTTCCGGCTGAAAGGAAGCCTCTGCTGCTAATTTTGTTCTCTTTGTTGTCACCCTTGACATACCTACTCTCTCCTTCATTGTGAGATACTAAATCCTTTTTTCTGTGTACTTCTTCTATTTCTGCGTACTTACTTTCATTTCTGTACTATTTCCGCATTCTTATCCTATTCTCTGTGCATTTATCCTATTTCTGCGTATTTCTTGTCTTAGCTGTTATTCTTCTTGAAGCTGTCCCGTTCCGGACACATTCGCCTGTTCTTCCATCCCTAAAGCCGGTTTGCCTGCCTGGCTATCCAATGCCGGAAGCGGCTTCTCCGTGCGAATCTCAATCACCGGCCCGCCGGTTCCCTCGATGTATTCCTTCGTAATCGTCACCTTGCCGATATTGTCATCCTTGGGAATCTCATACATGATATCCAGCATAAACTCCTCAATGATAGAACGAAGAGCACGAGCCCCGGTGTCACGCTTCATGGCCTTTTTGGCAATGGCGTAAAGGGCGTCATCCGTAAACTCCAGCTTGACCTCGTCTAACTCCAGAAGCTTTTGATACTGCTTCAGAATGGCGTTTTTGGGCTCCTTTAAAATCTTGACCATCATCTCCTCGCCCAATCCCTGAAGGGTGTAGATGATAGGCAGACGGCCCAAAAACTCAGGAATCATGCCAAATTTGCGCAAGTCCTCCACCGTCACCTTTGCCAGGATGTCCTTGTCCTTATCATACTTATCCTTAAGCTCTGCGCCGAACCCGATGGAGGCCGTCTTGGTCAGTCGTTCCTTGATGATATCCTCTAAATCAGGGAAGGCTCCGCCGCAGATGAACAAGATATTCTTGGTGTTTACAGTTGCCAGAGGAACCATGGCGTTTTTGCTGTTTGCCCCCACCGGCACCTCGATTTCTGCCCCCTCTAAGAGCTTTAGCATGCCCTGCTGTACGCTTTCACCGCTGACATCTCGCTGATTGGCGTTTCTCTTTTTCGCTATCTTATCTATCTCATCGATAAAAACAATGCCCTGCTCTGCCCGCTCCACATCATTGTCTGCTGCTGCCAAAAGCTTGGAAAGCACGCTTTCGATGTCATCTCCAATGTAGCCTGCCTCGGTGAGAGAGGTGGCGTCCGCAATGGCCAACGGCACATCTAAAAGCTTTGCCAGGGTCTTTACCAGATAGGTTTTACCGCAGCCGGTGGGCCCAATCATAAGCATGTTGGACTTTTCTATCTCAATCTCGTCCATGGTGCCTGTGGCCACTCGCTTGTAATGGTTGTAAACCGCTACGGAAATCACCTTTTTGGCGTGCTCCTGGCCTACCACATAGTCGTCCAAACTGGCCTTAATCTTGTGAGGCGCCGGAATGTTTTTGATGTCCAAAACCGGCTTGGCGTCCTCTGCCTTTTCCTTTTTCTTCTTCAGCTTCTGCTTGTTGGGAATGCCTCCCTCTCCACGAAGGTCTGCCATATTGATGAAGCTGATATTGGGAAAGCCGCCGGGGATTTTCCCCTTTCCCGTGCTGTCTGACTCGGGAATATTGCCAAAGTCGATGGGCATGCCTCCCAGCATACCGTTGTAATCAAATTGGGACACAGTGTCCATAGTCTTGTGCATACAGTCGTCACAGATACAGATATTGTTTGGCAGGTGGAACATCTTGCCTGCCTTGCTCTCGGGCCTGCGGCAAATAAAGCATACATCCTCATACTCTGAGTTGTCGCTTTTGCCGGCGTTTTTGCGCTCGGAGGCATCCACAGACTTTTCCTCCACCTTTTCCGAGGAGACTTCGCCCGGCTGTTCCTCCTTCATTTCATCTTCCACTTCTAAAAAATCGTTCATATATAGCACCTTTCCTGCTCTATTTTGCGTGTTTTACATTGAAATACAGTTCTATAAATTGTATCATAGAGTGGAGAAAGGCACAAGAAAAAAACCCCATCTCTGACGAAAAGGAGTCTATGCTTTGAAACAGAAATTTCGATTCTTTTATTTGTATATGTTTTCTCTGTTCATTCTCTCCGGATGTGCATCATCTTCGGATTCGATGATGGCAGAGAAAGAGACTGCAATGGCTACTCTTTCGTCCACGGAGATATCGTCTGAGGGTTCTTTCATTTCTGTTGATAGTACCTTGGATGAAGGTATCTCTGATGTTGGCTGCCCTAATGAAGGCAGCTCCGACGACAGCCTTTCCGATATTAGCGCCCTCGGAAAAAACCTATCTGACGGAGCATCGCATCTTAGGACACTCACTGTGGCGTTTTCAGGTGAATGACGACAAGATAGAACATGTTGAGGTGATTTACTAAAGCCTCCTCTACCACAATGTTCCCGGCATACACCAGGTTTTTTGTTGCATTTGGGACAGAGATGAGCAACAAAAAACCCCGTCCCTAAAGTAGCTTTGCGACTCTCTCCAGAAAATCGTCGGGCATATAGGGTTTCTTCACATAGCCTGCGGCTCCTAGTCTGGCTGCAGACTTTACCGTTTCCTCATTGGCATCTGCGGTCAAGAACATTACCGGAATTTGGCTGAATTCTTCCTGTTCGCGGATATGCTCCAAGGTCTTTATGCCACTCATGATGGGCATCTCCACATCCAGCAGAATCAAATCTACGCTCTCGTTCATCAAGGTGGTCAAACATTCCATGCCGGAGGTTGCTGTGATGACAGCGTAGCCCTTCTGCTCAAGCATAAATTTTGCCATTTTCAAATTCATATTGTCGTCATCTACTACCAGAATTCTTTTCATACTTTTCTCCTTTTCTGCCTATTCTTGTAACAGTTTTTTCACATAATTTGTTTATACAATCTCTTTTATGGAAGCCATGAGTTTCTCATACTCCTCCATCACGCCGGCGTGGTGCGTCTCAATGTAGTCAATATCCTCTTCCTTGGCGGCTTGCTCCAAGGCCTTCGCCTGCTCCGAAACCGCGGTCGCTCCTATGGTGAGAGAGGTACTCTTTAGGGCGTGGACAATTGTTCTGTAATTCGTCCAGTCTTTCTGTTCAAAGAACTTCTGCAGACTGGAAATCTTATTTCCTTTCAGATATTCCTGCAACATTTCCGCGTAGAAGCTTTCCTGGTTCATACAATAGGTCAATCCGGTCTTGACATCAAAGCCTTCCAGATGATCCAGCTTCTGCAGCATTTCAGAACCAAGCTGCCCAGCCTGCCCAGCCTGCTTTGTGGCTGTCTCTTCGGTGCGCTCAGGCTCAGGAGACTGTGCTTTCTCCGAGGATTCCGGCTCATGCTTCTGTGCTTTCTCACTCTGCTCTGGCCGGGAAGACTGCGTCTTCTCCATTGGCTCTTCCTGTTCTGTCTGCTCTGTGTCCTGAGGCTGCTCAATCAAGTCCTTTGGCAGGTAATCCAGTATCATCTGCAATAAGACCATCTCCTGAATCGGTTTCGTAAGATAATCCGTAAAGCCTGCTGCCAGGTATTCATCCCTGGAGCCGACGATGGCATTTGCCGTCAGCATAATCACCGGTGTGTCCTTGTTGGGATTCTTCTCCAGCTCTTTAAATCTCTGCAGGGTTTCCACACCATCCATTTCCGGCATCATATGATCCAGGAAGATAATATCGTACTTCCTCTCCTGCACCAGATCCAGGCATTCCTTACCGCTGGTTGCGGTATCCAGCTGTATCTTAGTTGCCTTCAACAGCCCTTCCACGACTCGAAGGTTCATATCTACATCGTCCACCGCCAAAACACGTGCCTTAGGAGCGCAGAAAGTCAGGGGATTCTCCTCAGATTGCTTTAAGTATTGCTGATACCGTTTTCCAAAATCTCCCATAGGCTTATAATCTACAACCTTTTGGGGTATGATGGCTGTGAAGGTAGAGCCCTTTCCGTAGGTACTCTCAACGGAAATCTCCCCTCCCATCAAATCCACTAAATGCTTTGTGAGATTTAAGCCTAGACCGGTTCCCTCTATATTTCGATTCCGCTTTTCTTCGATTCTGGTGAAGGACTTAAACAGCTTGGATACATCCTCTTGCTTAATACCGATACCGGTATCCGACACGGAGATGAATAGTAGAATATTGTTATCCGAAATCTCCTCATACTCCAGTCGGAAGGTTATCTTCCCTTCCTTGGTGTATTTTACGGCATTGGATAAGAAATTGTTAATAATCTGCCTGATTCTCACCTCATCTCCATACAAGCAGGCAGGCAGGTTCTCATCAACCTCCAGCTCTAGCGTAATCGGCTTCTCCTCCAGCTTCACCTTGGTCAGATTGTAGCAGTCATTCAGCACAGAGAACAATTTGTACTTTGTGGGCAGAATCTGCAGCTTGCCGGACTCAATCTTGGAGATATCCAGAATATCGTTGATAATAGAGAGCAGGGACTGACCTGCGCTCTGTATATTCTTGGCATATTCCTTCAGAGTGTCATCCTTGCATTCCTTTAATAGCATGCTGTCCATGCCAAGAATGCCATTGATTGGTGTTCGAATTTCGTGGGACATATTTGCAAGGAATTGGCTCTTGGCCTCGTTGGCTCTGACCAGGTCCTGCATCATACTCTTTTCCTTTGTCAGGTCATAGACAAAGCAGACGATACAGTAGGGTTCCTTTGAGAAATCCCTTGCCACTGTGAAATTCAGGGAGCAGCTTACCTCACCCTTCACAGACACCAGCTCAGCCACTCCTTTATTATCCTCTAAAATAGACTGTTTCAGATTGTTTATCGCTTCCGATTCACCCTGAAACAGCTCGGAGAGTCGCTGGTTCTTGATTTTATCGATTCCTAAGAGCTTCTGTCCGTATTGATTCGCCAGTACAAGCTGAAAATGTTCATTGAAAATCAAAATGGCGGTATTGGCAGACTCGTAAATATATTGGCTTAAGTTGGACACCGTAATGCTGAAGGCATTAAACCTGGTGGCCCAAAACCAGGTAATCATATAGGTTAAAAACATGCCGTAGGCAGAGCTGGGGAAAGAGGGCTTTCCCAGCAAGGGCAGAATGGTATCCGGTATGATGGAAAACAGGATGGCGATGTTGGAAAGAATGACTGCCCAGACATAATAAGCCTCCCGTTTCGTCTTTTTCTTCCGCACCCAAATAACGGCCATTGCTATCAGTGTGACAACAACAAACAACAAAAACCAAGAATGTATCATTCGACCCAGGCTGTTGGTTGCATAATAGCACATCCTGCCGTCAATCTTAACAAAGGCGTGGTGATCCGGGATAAAAAAGTATAAATCGGTAGCGGCTAAGGCTCCAAATAATACCGCATAAGTACTAAACACCCATTTCCGCAGGCGAATCATATAGGCAATCATAAGGGCTTCCGTCATCATAAATCCGGCAACACCAACTATACCAAAGGCACGAAATACTTCTGCCTGCTCTGCTGTTTCCGTAAAGCCCATAATCCCGTAACCGCCACTCCACAGGGTGCCGAATATGCCCATGATAAGCATATATACCCGCAGACTTCCGGCATTCTTTTCTCTCACAAAATAGCTTACGCCACAACAAGCAATAATCGTACTGCATATTACTGCAAGGCAATTTACAAAGATTCCCATATCGTTTCTCCCCAGAGTAAAGACAATTAGCTTCTTTATTGTACCATAAATTCTTTTTATTGTACCATAAATTTCCTTCTTAGTATATTCCTTACTAAGAATTTTTTCAGAAATAGATGCCTTTCTGCATTTCTCTTAAATATAGTGAAAAACCTTTAAATTCTGTGTACAATTTGTCCAAGAAAAGCTTTCACAACGCGTGTTTTGTGCTTTAATAAACATATGTGAGCCGAAGCAAGCGTAGCTTGTGCAAAGTAAGCATCTGGTTACAATCTTCAGGTATGCTTCAATGCTTCTGTATTTGTCTCTTCCGAGTTCTTTATTTGTCTCTTCCAAAAACTGCGAAGCAGTCT
>CAMAHO010000081.1 GCA_945834545.1 uncultured Lachnospiraceae bacterium
TTGATTCTCTCAAGATGGGAGTTAATATATATAACATCATTAGCTTTATTCTTATTGCATATTTCAATTTGCTAGGAAACAAAAGTACCCGTCCATTCACTCAAAAATGGACGGGTGTTCTTTTCAAAAATCTAAACTACATGACATTGGAGGAATTGGTTCCTTTTTTGCGGAAAAGGAAGGCGTACACAGAACCAAGAGACTGCAAATAAAAAATTAGATTATGAGACTATCTTTTGGTGTGGCTAAATTGTTATACATAGTAGAATGGAAGAAACGTTTACGACATTACTGCTATGGGAAAGGAGGATATTGTGGATGATTTTCTTTTACTTATGAAAATGAAGCAGGGGGATGAAGATGCCTTTGATAAGTTTGTCCGAAAGTATTATTCGCAAATACTGCAGTATTGCAGGTACCACTGCTTTGATACGGAATACGCACAAGATCTGACACAAGAGACCTTTCTCAATTTCATTGCCGGCTTGCCATCCTATCACCATATGGGAAAAGCTCAAAATTATCTTTACACGATAGCAGGAAACCTGTGTAAAAATCACGCTAAGAAGAAAAAGGATCTGCCTGTAGAGCAGGATGTATTAAATCGGGAAACTAAGCTAAGTGATGAGACGAAAAATATCGAGACAAAAATTTGTATTGAAAGAGCCTTGCAGGAACTTTCAACGGAGCTTCGGGAGATCATTATTCTGTTTTATTTTCAGGATTGTAAGCTTACAGAAATTGCAGATATATTGCAGATAGGTTTGCCTTTGGTCAAATACCGACTAAGAAGGGCAAGAGAGGAATTAAAGAGGCTTCTTGGAAAGGAGGACATAGATGGAGTTTGAGAAAGGATTAGTGAAAGAACGACAGAAAGAACTTGAGAAAGGATTCAAGAAAGAACGGAAGAAAGAATTAGAAAAAGAATTAGAAAAAGAACTGCAGCTATATAAGGAACAAAACCAACTAGCAGCAAAAGAAGAAAAAATAAGAGAAACCATCAAAAAATCAAGAGATGTATTTTTCGAAAAGGAGCAACAACATTCTGTTCCTTACTTCCAGTTTTTACTGGCACAGTTTCGATTTATCAGGAAACGGTGGTGGATTCTGCAGACAGTGATGTTGGTCCTGGTTTTTCTCATGTTACCCTATCTGCAGAATAAGGCTTCTGTGCTTAGAGTGTTGGGGGTGATAGGCGTCTTGTTTGTGGTGCTCATCATACCGGAATTCTGGAAGAACAAATCCTATGCATGTATGCAGATAGAAGGAACCTGTCTGTATTCTCTGCGGCAGATTTATACAGCCAGAATGATTTGGTTTGGTATGGTTGATCTGTTCATCCTGACCGGCTTTTGCAGTATGCTCCACGGGAAATTAGGGCTCGCCACAGCTGCGCTTTTTGTACAATTTATATTTCCTATGTTGGTTGCTGCCTGTATTTGCTTTGGCACCTTATGCAGTAAAATGCCGGCAAATGAAGGAACTGCCATATTGTTTTGCATGCTGTGGAACGCAGTATGGTGCTTCATTATTCTAAATGAATTGGTGTACCAGGCAATTACGGCTCCGATTTGGTGTGCCTTGTTCGTAGGTTTCTTAGTCTTTTTAGCAGGAGCTGTTTCGAAAACGATACTTGACTGTAATAACTACTGGGAGGTGGATTTTGGTGGAACTACAAATGGTTAATGTGACAAAGTGCTTTGGGGATTTGAAAGCGGTAGATGATATGAATATCAAGATTACCAATGGGGTGTATGGACTTTTGGGTGTAAATGGTGCCGGAAAGACTACCTTAATGAGAATGATATGTACTCTACTTACCCCCACAAGTGGTCAAATTCTGTGTGATGGAAGGGATATCCATAAAATGGAGGGTGAGTACCGAAATCTTTTAGGCTATCTACCGCAGGAATTTGGTTACTATCCGGATTTTTCGGTGAAGGATTATCTTTTGTATATAGCAGGCTTAAAGGGCATTCGACCGGTTGTTGCGAAGAAAAGAGTGCATGAGCTATTGGGGCAGGTAGGGCTTAGCAAGGCTGCCAACAAGAAAATGAAAAAGCTGTCCGGTGGTATGAAACGGAGAGTCGGTATCGCACAGGCAATACTAAATAATCCCAAGATACTAATCTTGGATGAGCCTACAGCCGGACTTGACCCAACAGAGAGGGTGCGTTTCCGCAATCTGATTAGTGAGCTTTCGGAAGAACGAATTGTCATCCTGTCCACGCATATTGTTTCAGATGTTGAATATATAGCCAATGAAATTTGGCTTATGAAGGACGGCAGACTTGTGCAGCAGGGGAGTCTTAATGATATTCTGGATTCTATGCCGGAACAGGTTTGGATGCTTGTCACATCCCAGGCAGAAGCGTCAAAGCTTATGAAGCAGTACAAGGTTTCCAATATGAAAACGGACAGGGATGGGGTAGAGCTGCGGATTATCGCAGCGCAACAGCCCGCTGCTTGTGCAAAAGTGGTGCAGCCGAACTTAGAGGATGTCTTCTTATATTATTTTGGCGAAAAGGGTGGTGAAATGGAATGATTCTATTTGAAATAAAGAAAGTATTCTCCAGAACAGGAAGTAAGGTAGGAATGTTGGTGTTATGTATCACGCTGGCGGTTACCGGTTACTTTGCAATCGGAGATACAACCTATGTGGATAGAGAAGGGAACGGACACACCGGTATTGCTGCCGTTCATACGCTTCGGGAAGAGAAGGAAAAATGGATCGGAGTGGTAACGGAGGGGTATCTAAAGGAAGTCATTCGGACAAACAATGAAATTAATGCAGTCTATCCATATGATCCCAGCGACCCGGTAACCAGTGATAAGGGTTATTCTCTGTCTCAAGGCTTTGAAGATATCCGGGCAATCATTAACAGTGCATTTGGAGGCTTTCGCTCCTATGACTACTTTCGCATAGACAGTGTGACGGAGGAAGAGGTGGGAAACCTTTATGAAAACCGCATCAAGAATGTGAAGACCTGGCTTGCCTCTGATGAGGCGAAGGAGCTGTACGATGAGGCAGAAAGAGAATATATTGTTGACAGCTACGAAACTCTAAAGACGCCTTTTTATTATGAGCCTAAGGACGGCTGGCAGGCAGCTATAGAGTATGTGATTGTAATTATTATGATTACCATGCTTGTTTTGGGATTCTTTGTGTCAGGTATCTTCTCCTGCGAATTTCAGTGGAAGGCAGACTCCATTTTCTTTTCCACAAAACACGGCAGAAAGAAGGGAACGCTCTGTAAGCTGGCAGCAGGACTGCTTATCGTCACGGTAGTTTATTGGAGTATGATTTTGCTGTTTTCACTCATCGTATTTAGTGTTTATGGAACCAGTGGGGCGGATTGTGTCATTCAAATGGGGCATGCCGGTTGGAAAAGCCTTTACCACATAACTTATGTTCAGGAATATCTGTTGGTGATTGTGGGGGGCTATGTAGGCGTTTTGTTTATCTTGCTTTTGTCCATGCTGGTGTCCGCCAAGACCCATACGGGAGTAATTGCCGTAACCATTCCCTTTATCATGATTTTTATCCAGTCCTTTCTCGGGGGATTCCCGAAGCTGACAGCCATACTGGGGCTTTTGCCGGATCAGCTCTTGCAGCTGAATATGGCAATCCACACCTTTGCGCTGTATGAGATAGGAGGGAAGGTGATACCGTCGGTGCCCATTCTCATGACTATATATCCTATTCTGTGTATTATGCTTCTTCCGATTCTGTATCAGGTATATCACAGGACGGAGATCAAATAAAAAGTAGAAAGCAAAATCCGGTCGCTAATTGCTGGTTTGTATAATGGGTTGAGAATAAAACCACTGCCAAGATTACTTCCCAGCATGGTCTGATTTATCATAAGCTGATAAAAAGATTTGGAAGGGAAGGGACTGCAAACTATTATGAAGCTAATGAAGAACAGGGCTACCTGTCACTAAAATTTTATAAAAAGGGCTTGCTTTTTCAGTGATTTTCACATAAGGTAAGTATAGATATTTTGGATTGTAGGAGAGCGTTGTAAGCTACAATCCAAGAACAGCATGGTCAGGGCTAACTGACTGCTGTACAGATACAAATGGAGGTATAAAATGAATCGTTTAAAAGACAAGGTTGTGATTGTAACAGGTTCTACAAGTGGTATTGGTATTGGGATTGCAAAGCTGTGTGCGAAGGAAGCTGCCCAGGTTGTCATCACCGGTCGAAATGCGGAGAGAGGACAGAAGGTAGTGGATGAAATCGCAGCAGAGGGCGGAAACGCATGGTTCCATGCCTTTGATTTGACGGACAAGGATGCAATGCATGCTTTGATTGTGGATACTGCAGAGAAGTTCGGTCATATTGATGTACTTATCAACAATGCAGCCGGTATGGGAATGAAAGATGGCCGTGTGGATGAGATCAGTTTTGAGGAGTTCAATGCTGTAGTGGCTACTGATTTAGGCGGAACCTTCAATATGATTAAGGAAGCACTTCCCTTCCTGTTAAAGAACGAAAAGGGTGGAAACATCATCAACATCGGCTCCATGGCCAGCGTAGCCGGAGACCTTGGTACCATCGCTTATGCATGTGCAAAATCCGGTGTGGACAAGCTGACAGAGTATGTTGCTTGTATGTACGGTCCCAGCGGAATCCGTTGCAACTGCGTTCGTCCCGGCCTGATCGTAACACCTCAGAATGAGAGCCGTATTCCGGATGTGCTTAAGGATATCTTCCTTTCCAACATCCTTGGTAAGAGATATGGTAATCCAAATGATATCGGTCATCTTTGTGTTTACCTGGCAAGTGATGAGGCAGAATATATGAACGGACAGGTGCTCACCTGTGATGGCGGTTTGAATTCTCACACCCCTACCGTTGCGCAGTTCAGACAGATGGCAGGACGTACCTGGTAATTCAATCTGATACAATTCCGAAAGGAAGCTTTAAATTACATGTATGGAAGGGGAGTTCGAGAGGAACTCCCCTTCTTTTAGGAGCATATTATGAACGAAAACAGAAATAAGAGAAATGACAAGCTTGCAGAGAAAATCATTGCCGGACTGGCTTCCAGAAATATGACAGGATACTATGTACAGACCAAGGAGGAGGCTTTGAAGAAGGCTTTGGAGCTGATTCCGGAGGGAAGCAAGGTTACCAAGGGCGGTTCTATGTCGGTGCTGGAGATTGGACTAGACAAGGCACTAAAGGAGGGAAATTATGATTACTGTGACAGGGATGCCACCACAGATAAAAGGGCAGCGGAGCTATTTGCTTATTCAGCCGATGTCTTCCTGGGAAGCACCAATGCCATTACGGAGGATGGGGTGCTGATCAACATTGACGGCAATTCCAACCGAGTGTCCGCTTATGCCTTCGGCCCGAAGAAGCTGGTGCTGATTGTAGGCATGAATAAAGTGGCTGGGGATGTGGATGCTGCTATGAAGAGGGCGCGAAATGAGGCAGCCACAATCAATGCCCAGAGATTTGGGTTACAAACACCTTGCTCCAAAACCGGTGCATGTATGGATTGCAAGTCACCGGATACCATTTGTTGTCAGTTTTTAATTACCAGGTTTTCCAGACACAAGGACCGAATTCACGTGATATTGGTCAATGACAGCCTTGGGTTTTAACAGGGCGGCTAGGTTCTGTGGAAAAGTAGGGCATCATTCTATTCACGGATAGTACTTTTCAGGGGGATATTATGAAACTATTACGAAGAGACCAGATATACTACATAGAGACAGAGGAAGGGCAGAGTATCCCAATCGAAGAATGGGAAGCAGCGGAAATCTTGGAGAATCAAGATGCTGTGTATGATGTGATCATACGACACAAGAGAAAGTTTCAGTTTAACACCGCTGAGGACAGCGGTGAAATTGGCTGGTAAATGGGGGGACAGGTATGTGGATTTTATATGCGATAGGTTCAGCTTTCTTTGCAGGAGTCACTTCAGTTCTGGCAAAATGCGGGATTAAAAAGACAAATTCTGATGTAGCCACTGCGATTCGGACCGTTGTAGTCTTATTATTTTCCTGGCTTATGGTCTTTTTGACCAAGGCATATATTCCTTTCTCGGAGCTTAGCGGAAGGACAATATGCCTTTTGATTTTGTCCGGTCTTGCTACAGGAGCCTCCTGGTTATGCTATTTTCGGGCATTGCAGCTGGGAGATATGAATAAGGTAGTGCCCATTGATAAGTCCAGTACTGTTTTGACGATTGTAATTGCCTTGGTATTTCTGCACGAGGGGATTTCCTGGGCAAAGGGTATCTCTGTGGTGCTTATTGGTTTGGGCACCTTGCTTATGATTACCAAAAAAGAGGGGGCTTATAAACAAGAGGCTTTGGAGGAAGGAGACTTAGAAATTGGCGGATTCAAGTTATGGTGTAGGAAAAACAGCTGGGCTGTCTATGCCGTTCTATCCGCAGTCTTTGCAAGTCTTACTGCGATTTTGGGCAAACTAGGTATGACGGATATCCCTTCCAACCTTGGAACGGCGATTCGAACCATGGTTGTCTTGGGTATGGCATGGATTATGGTGTTTCTCACCGGGAAACAGGGTGAACTAAAGGGAATCGCCAAGAGAGAGCTGGTGTTTATTCTTTTGTCCGGCGTAGCCACAGGAGCCTCCTGGCTTTGCTACTACCGAGCACTGCAGGAAGGACCTGCCAGTGTGGTAGTTCCTATTGATAAATTGAGTCTTTTGGTGACGATTGCCTTTTCAGGAATTGTATTTCATGAAAGATTGACGAAAAAGGCTACACTTGGATTGATTTTCATCACCTTGGGCACCATCATGTTAGCAGTGCTATAGAAAAACAGATATCTGTTAAAATATAAGAGAATTCATCAGATGGAGGCAGAATTTGGCAGAAATGAATAACAAAAAAATACAACGGGAGTTTTACCAGGGGGAGCGTCCCTTGTTTGGCGAAAGGGATTTGCAGATAGAAGATACCATTTTTGGCGTGGGAGAATCGCCGCTAAAGGAGAGCAGCAATATCTCTCTGCAGGGAAGTATGTTCCAGTGGAAATACCCTTTGTGGTACAGCAAACATATAGAGGCGAAGGATTGCGCTTGGCAGGAGATGGCTCGTGCCGGTGTCTGGTATGCGCAGAAGTTAAAAATAACGGATACCCTGATAGAAGCACCAAAGAATTTCAGGCGCTGTAAGGAGCTAGTGCTGGAACAGGTGGACCTTCCCAATGCCCAGGAGACCCTGTGGCATTGCAGCGATGTGAGTCTGAAGAAGGTTTCAGCCAAAGGGGATTATTTCGCCATGAACTGTGAAAATATGGTGATTGACGGACTTAGACTAAGCGGAAATTATTCCTTTGACGGAGTAAAAAATGTGGAGATTCGCAATTCCAAGCTGCTCTCAAAGGATGCTTTCTGGAACAGCGAAAATGTGACAGTGTATGATTCCTATATTTCCGGTGAATATCTGGGGTGGAATTCCAGGAATTTAACCCTTGTTAATTGTACCATCGAGAGCCTGCAGGGTATGTGCTATATTGAGAATTTGGTTATGCGGAACTGTAAGCTGCTAAACACTACCCTGGCCTTTGAGTATTCCACCATAGATGCGCAAATTGTGGGGAAAATAGAGAGTGTGCTCAATCCTGGCGGTGGTGTCCTTGTGGCAGATGAGATTCAGACGCTTATTCTGGAGCCTGACAGAGTGGATATCGGGAAAACGAAAATCGACTGTCCGAATATTGGGGAAACCCTGGACAAATTTGTGCCCTAGACGGAGCAGGTTGATTGTGAAAAGGAGAAACCCATGGAGCAATATTGTTTTGATAAAGTTGTCAACAGACGTAACACCAATTCCATGAAATGGAATGTGGGTGAGAAGGAGCTTCCTATGTGGGTGGCGGATATGGATTTTGAGACTGCTCCGGAGGTGAAGGAAGCCATTCAAAACAGGGCTATGCATGGCTGCTTTGGGTATGCAGAGGTGCCCGAAAGCTGGTATCAAGCCTATATTGGCTGGTGGGAGAGGAGACATCATTTCACCTTGGAAAAGGATTGGCTGTTATTTTGCACTGGTGTGGTACCTGCCATTTCCAGCATTGTACGGAAACTGACCACACCGGGAGAAAAGGTTCTGCTACAGCCTCCGGTGTACAATATATTTTACAACTCCATACGCAATAACGGCTGTACTCCAATGGAAAATGCGCTGGTATTTGACGGGAAGGGATATCACATAGATTTTGAGGATTTGGAAGAGAAGCTGGCGGACCCGCAAACCAGTCTGATGCTTCTGTGTAATCCACAGAACCCTTCCGGGAAGATTTGGGATGAGGAGACCCTGGCAAGGATAGGGAACCTGTGCGCCAAGTATCATGTAACCGTGGTGTCAGATGAGATTCATTGTGATTTGACGGATCCCGGGAAGGAGTACCTACCGTTTGCAAGTGTAAATCAGGAGTGCAGGGATAACAGCATTACCTGTATTTCCCCCACCAAGGCCTTTAATCTGGCGGGACTTCAAACCGCAGCCATTTCTGTGCCCAATCCGGTGCTTCGGCATAAGGTGTGGAGAGCCATTAATACAGATGAAGTGGCAGAGCCAAATGTGTTTGCAGTGGAGGCAGCCGTTGCTGCTTTCACCAGAGGGGAAGCCTGGCTGGATGCTCTAAGACGGTATATTTACGAAAATAAGCAATGTGCAATCCGTTTTATTGAGAATCGGTTGCCACAGATAGAGGTAGTTCCCTCGGAAGCAACCTATTTGTTATGGCTGCATTGTAAGGATCAGAAGGTGAATTCGGCTATTCTGGCAGAACAAATCAGAAATAAGACCGGTCTTTATCTGTCGGATGGGGTACAGTATGGCGGCGATGGCATTCATTTTCTGAGAATGAATATTGCCTGCTCCAGAAGCCAGTTACAGGAGGGGTTAGCTCGTCTGGAGTCAGCCCTGCAATAGAGTTTGGCGATTTTTCATCTTGTTAACAACAACTGCGTAAAATGAAAGGTGTCGGTTTACAAATTGTAAAGCCCACTTGCTGGTATGCAACCGTGCGATTTTGTAGGATGTAGCTGTTCCAACGAGAAGAAAAAAGAATATGGAGGAGAGTTATATGATTTTCGCGGACAAGCTTATCGAAGAGAGAAAGAGAAACGGTTGGAGTCAGGAGGAACTGGCAGATTTGTTTGGTGTCTCTACTGATTATCTATTAAAGGATACCCAGACAA
>CAMAHO010000082.1 GCA_945834545.1 uncultured Lachnospiraceae bacterium
AAGCTTCTATATTTAAAATGAAACAAATCATGAAATCCCTGTCAGAGGTGGCAGGGATTTTTTAATTATCGGAAGCTTCGTACCCATACAATGACGGTGTTTATCCTGTCTGTATGCTTCATTACCTTATTTTTTCTGCTAAAATTCTTTGGACGGCAGTTTATCGGAAAATTCTCTTATGATTACTTCAGGAAGCATTTACGGCCGGGAAGCAGGCGGGTTTGTTGCAAAGACCCTTGCAGAACTGCAGACAGACGAATAGGGTATGAATATATTATTTGACTGAGATGAATTTGATTTAAGAGGCCATGCGGAGGTAATGAGTATTGAGCCTAATACCAGATATAAAGAAGAATTTGAGGAAATCCAGTGTCAGCATTGACAATGGGGAATGAGAAAACCACCGTTTTTACGGTGGTTTTCGTTTAGCAGTTATAGTTCCATGTTATCATCATCATCATTCATGGCATCGAGTATCATTTGTTTAATATCAAATATACTTGTAATTACAGTTGCATCCATACTACCTTCACAGTTTATTAACCAAGGAAACTCTTTATGTATTCCCAAGGTAAAATCAATCAACTCTGTCTTTGTCATTGTCTTATCTGAAATGTATCCCACCACTGCCGATGCGAAAAACCATGAGTATACATATAACGAGCAATCTTTTTGTATGCTCCCTTTGGATTTGTTTTACTATAATATGTTTCCAACTGTTTTATTGTTAAATCAAAGTTTATAGCATATCTATGTTTTGCTTCTTTAGTCAATAACTTTCTCCTTGCTGTAATGTGCTTTCAAATCTTCTGTACTAGAATCAGAAGAATCATACCATAGCCAATCTATAAGATTATCCATAAACCAGTCTTTTTGAGATAAAGTGATAATTAACGAACCGCAGGTTGTAAAATTTCCATTTATATACCAGTTATCGTTATCTTTTACCATTCCTCTTTTAGCAAAAGACTTTGTAAGATAATCTTGAATTTTATTTAAATCATATTTTCCTTCTGAAATTATTTTATCCTCATTAAGGTTTATTAACATCTTCATCATTGTTTCACCCTCCAATCTTAATTAGAGTATAACACGCAAAATGGAGTATGGGTAGTTATAAATTTTAATCTATTTAACAAATGTCGTCGTAAAGCCCCTTGCTTCAGCTATGGGGATACATGGCGACCATTTTTTTAGATCAATAAAAGCTATCCAATTTCTACTTTCACTATGTAATGCTAAGGTACATAATGTTTCCTGTGGATTATCCGGACTGGTATTGCCAGAAAAAGGCCCACAAAAACGATCTGTGGTATAAACAGCTTCCATCCCAGACTGCACAGGAAGTATGTAAACTCCTTGACAAGTCTTGGAGGTCTTTTTATGCACGCAAGAAATCCAATGGCATTGAAAACGCGAATCCTCCAAGATTCAAGCATGAGCCGATTGCCATTACTTACATGCAACGAAATCTGTTCCTTTGATATTGTTTCCGCAATGTTGAAATGGTTTATTTTTTCTTAATAAATATTTCTATTAAAATATGTTGACAATGATTAAGAGGGGTGCTATCTTATGTTCATAAGATATTAGCACTCCTCTTTGTTGAGTGCTAATAAGAAAAACAAAGGTGCTGAGCACAGTAGTACAGATGATGGATGAGAGAGGTGATACCGTTGGAGTTGGACGAAAGAAAAACGAAAATTTTACAGGCTGTCATCCGCAATTATCTGGAGACCGGAGAACCGGTAGGAAGCAGAACCATTTCCAAGTACACGGATTTGAATTTAAGCTCCGCTACCATCCGTAATGAAATGTCGGACCTGGAGGAAATGGGTTACATCTTACAGCCCCATACCTCAGCCGGACGGATTCCCTCCGATAAGGGCTATCGCTTCTATGTAGATACCCTGATGGAGGAGAAGGAACGGGAGGTTGTGGAACTGAAGGAGATGCTTCTGGAGCGCCAGGATAAAATGGAGACGCTGCTTAAGCAGGTAGCCAAGGTGGTTGCCCAGAATACCCAATACGCTGCTATGGTATCCGCTCCCCTGACCCACAGGAACAAGGTGAAATTCATACAGCTCTCCCGTGTGGAGGCAGGACAGATCCTGGCAGTCATTGTGGTGGAAGGAAATGTGATTAAGAACAAAATTCTTTCCGTGACACAGGAATTAAATGACGAAACGCTTTTGAAGCTGAACATCCTGTTAAATACTCATCTGAACGGGTTGTCCATTGCAGAAATAAATCTGGGAATGATTGCTGCAATCAAAAAGCAGGCAGGAATTCATGTGGATATTGTAAGCGAAGTGATGGATGCGGTGGCAGAGGCCATCAAGGAGGATGAGGATCTGGAGATTTATACCAGCGGTGCCAACAATATCTTCCGTTATCCGGAGCTTTCTGATCATGATAAAGCCAGTGAATTGATCAATACCTTCGAAGAGAAACAGCTGTTGACCAGCTTGGTACAGAACTCCCTGGACGGGGAGGAGAATACCGGCATTCAGATCTATATCGGTGATGAGACGCCGGTACAGAGCATGAAGGATTGCAGCGTGGTAACCGCCACCTATGAATTGGGCGAGGGGATGAAGGGTACCATCGGTATCATCGGTCCCAAACGTATGGATTACGACAAGGTGGTAGGAACCTTAAGAACCCTACAGACAAAGCTGGATGAGCTGTACAGGGAAGATGGAAAGAAAGAATAGAGAGTTCAGAAAGGAAAGATAAAATGACCGAGCAGGAAAAAGAGATTTTAGAAGAAGAGGCTGTTTCCGCAGGCTGTGAAGACTGCACAGCAGACAGCGGCGCACCGGACAGTGAGGAATGCATGGCAGACAGCGGCGCACCGGACAGTGAAGAGTGCGATGCAGAGGAAGAAGCTGCTGGAGCCTCCGAAGAGGAGGAGGAAACTTCGGAGGAGAATCCCGAGGGAGAAGAGAAGAAATCCTGGGCAGAGAAGAGAGCCGCAAAGAAGCAGGCGAAAGCCGATAAGAAGGAGGACGCCTACAAGGAGCAGATTGCTCAGCTGGAGGATAAGGTAAAACGTCAGCTGGCTGAGTTTGAGAACTTCCGCAATCGTACCGAGAAGGAAAAGCAGGCCATGTTTGAGGTGGGTGCAAAGAGCGTCATCGAGAAGATTCTTCCGGTGGTGGATAACTTCGAGAGAGGTTTTCAGACTGTGGATCCCGAGGATGCAGACGATGCCTTTGTGGAAGGAATGAACAAGGTATACCGGCAGCTGATGACAGAGCTGGATAATCTGGGCGTGAAGCCTATTGAAGCGGTGGGTCACGAGTTTGACCCCAATCTCCACAACGCAGTCATGCAGTGTGAGAGTGAGGAATATGAATCCGGTGTGGTAGCCCAGGAGCTTTTAAAGGGATATACCTACCGGGACAGCGTGGTTCGCCATTCCATGGTATCCGTTACGATTTAGTCCGCAACAGCGGAATAAAACGGATTTATTATAGATTGAAACAGATTATATTTATCAATTAGGAGGATAAGAAAATGAGTAAGATTATTGGTATTGACTTAGGTACAACCAATAGCTGCGTGGCAGTTATGGAGGGTGGTAAGCCCACTGTTATCGCAAATGCTGAAGGTGCAAGAACAACTCCTTCTGTAGTCGCTTTTACAAAGACAGGAGAAAGACTGGTAGGTGAGCCTGCAAAGCGTCAGGCAGTTACCAATGCAGATAAGACCATCTCTTCCATTAAGAGAGATATGGGTACGGACAACGGACGTACCATTGATGGCAAGAAGTACTCTCCTCAGCAGATTTCCGCAATGATCCTTCAGAAGCTGAAGGCAGATGCAGAAAGCTACCTGGGCGAGAAGGTATCCGAGGCAGTTATTACAGTTCCTGCATACTTCAACGATGCACAGCGTCAGGCTACCAAGGATGCAGGTAAGATTGCAGGTCTTGAAGTAAAGCGTATTATCAACGAGCCTACCGCTGCAGCACTTGCATATGGTCTGGATAATGAGAAGGAACAGAAGATTATGGTATACGACTTAGGTGGCGGTACCTTCGATGTTTCCATTATTGAAATCGGTGACGGTGTCATCGAAGTATTGTCTACCAACGGTGATACCCATCTTGGTGGTGATGACTTTGATAACAAGATTATTGACTGGATGTTGTCCGAGTTTAAGAAGGCAGAGGGCGTAGACCTCTCCGGTGATAAGATGGCTATGCAGAGATTGAAGGAAGCAGCTGAGAAGGCAAAGAAGGAATTGTCCAGCGCAATGACCACAAACATTAACCTTCCTTTCATTACCGCAACCGCAGAAGGCCCTAAGCATTTTGATATGAACTTAAGCCGTGCACAGTTCGATGAGCTGACAAGAGATCTGGTAGAGAGAACCGCAATCCCCGTACAGAATGCGATGAAGGATGCAGGCCTTACCAATGCTGACCTTGGTCAGGTATTGCTGGTAGGTGGTTCCACCCGTATTCCTGCAGTACAGGATAAGGTAAGACAGCTGACCGGTAAGGAGCCTTCCAAGTCCCTGAATCCGGATGAGTGTGTAGCAATCGGTGCTTCCGTACAGGGTGGTAAGCTGGCAGGCGATGCCGGTGCCGGTGATATCCTGCTTCTGGATGTTACTCCTTTGTCCCTGTCCATCGAGACCATGGGTGGTGTAGCTACCAGACTGATTGAGAGAAATACTACTATTCCTACCAAGAAGAGCCAGGTATTCTCCACTGCAGCAGATAACCAGACTGCTGTAGATATCAATGTCGTACAGGGTGAAAGACAGTTTGCCAAGGATAACAAGTCCCTCGGACAGTTCAGACTGGACGGTATCCCTCCTGCTCCCAGAGGAATCCCTCAGATTGAGGTTACCTTTGATATTGATGCCAACGGTATCGTAAATGTATCCGCTAAGGATCTTGGTACCGGTAAGGAACAGCACATCACCATTACTGCCGGCTCCAATATGTCCGATGCGGATATCGAGAAGGCTGTAAAGGAAGCTGCTGAGTTTGAAGCTCAGGATAAGAAGCGTAAGGAAGCAATCGAGGCCAGAAACGATGCAGATGCATTTGTATTCCAGACCGAGAAGGCTCTGAAGGAAGTAGGCGACAAGATTGCCGATTCTGATAAGACTCAGGTAGAGGCGGATTTGAATGCTGTAAAGGCTATCCTGGAGAGAACCAAGGATCAGGAAATGAGTGACAATGACTTAGATGAGCTGAAGGCTGCTAAGGAGAAGCTGACAACCTCCGCACAGTCCCTGTTCACCAAGATGTATGAGAACATGCAGCAGGCACAGGGCGGTGCAGCAGGCGCAGGTCCCGACATGAGTAACATGGGCGGTGCAGCAGCAGACAACTCCGCAGCAGATGACGATGTCATCGACGGAAACTTCAGAGAAGTATAATTCGGAACGCAGCGTTTCATGTATTTCGATATTCGGGTCCATCGGAAAATAAAGTTTTCCGATGAAGAGCGGATTTCTGATTGCAAGTCGATTGGTTTTGTGTATAATAATGATTTTAGGGGAATGGCTCCGCGGAGCCATTTTCCCTATTATATTGAAGTAAAGAGCACACAAAGTTTCGAAGTGCTTTATTGGATTATTATGCGAGGTAATAAAAATGGCAGAACAGAAGCGGGACTATTATGAGGTCCTTGGCGTAGACAAAAATGCAGATGAGGCAGCGATTAAAAAAGCATATCGTGCATTGGCTAAGAAATATCATCCGGATATGAATCCCGGCGATGCGGAAGCAGAGAAGAAATTCAAGGAAGCTTCCGAGGCGTATGCGGTACTCAGCGATGCGGATAAGAGACGCCAGTATGATCAGTATGGTCACGCAGCATTCGATGGAGGTGCCGGCGGGGCCGGAGGCTTCGATTTCAGCGGTGCGGATTTTGGTGACATTTTTGGTGATATTTTTGGTGATTTCTTTGGCGGCGGCGGACGTCGTACCGGCGGAGCCAGAAATAACGGCCCCATGAAGGGTGCAAATCTGCGTACCAGCGTGCGTATCACCTTTGAGGAGGCTGTATTTGGCTGTAAGAAGGAAATTGAATTGACCGTAAAGGAGACCTGTAAGACCTGTAACGGCAGCGGTGCGAAGCCCGGAACCAGTCCGGAGACCTGTAGCAAATGTGGCGGTAAGGGGCAGGTGGTATTTACCCAGCAGTCCTTCTTTGGCACCGTTCGGAATGTCCAGGCATGTCCGGATTGTCAGGGAACCGGTAAGGTCATCAAAGAGAAGTGTGCGGATTGCCGCGGTACCGGATACATTCCCATGAAGAAGCGCTATTCCGTGGATATCCCCGCAGGTATTGACAATGGTCAGTCCACCCGTATGCCCGGCTTAGGTGAGCCCGGTACAAACGGCGGCCCCAGAGGCGATGTGCTGGTAGAGGTCATTGTCAGCAGACATCCCATTTTCCAGCGTCAGGATATGAATATCTATTCTACCGTACCCGTGTCCTTCGCAGTAGCCGCATTGGGCGGTGAAATTTTCATTGATACCGTGGATGGCAAGGTCATCTATGATGTAAAGGCCGGAACCCAGACCGACACCAAGGTGCGTCTGAAGGGTAAGGGTGTACCTTCCTGGAGAAATAGGGAAATTCGCGGTGACCATTATGTGACTCTGGTGGTTCAGGTGCCGGATAAGCTGAGTAATGAGGCCAAGGAGCTTCTGAAGAAATTTGATGAAGCCACCATGGATTCCCTCACCGCAGTACAGAGAGCAACCGGTTCGGATAAAGATACCGACGGAAAAGATGGAAAAGATGGAAAAGACGGCAAGGACGGAAAGAAGAAAAAATTCTGGAAATAAAATAGCGAAGGATTAGGGGCTGTTGTTGCAGCCCCTTTCGTATGTAGTCCATTATCTTCTTTTCGACTTCTTGTCCGTAACCATTCTTATGACTCCAGATGTTTTCTGATTTCATCATATTCATCCTTCATCTTCTGGAAGGTTTCCTTGTCACCGCCCTCCGCATCCGGATGGTAGGTTTTACACAATGCCTTGTAGCGCTTGTCCAGCTTCTCCACAGTGGTACATCCGGAGAAGAAAACGGAGGAGCTGACCGGGTCATCGTTGATTTTCTGAAGCTTATCTGCCAGTTCCTTTACCTCACTTCGCTGCTTCTCCAACAACTGAATCTGGGGAATCAGTTTCCGGAACTGATCCACGGGGATGCCCTTCCGGTATTTACTGCATTCCTCCACAATGTCCTGCAGGTTTCTAAAATAGGTACCCCAGGCGCTTCGAAGCAGTGGATTGTCTTTTTTGCTTAACACGGATTCCACCAGGTCGCCCAGACTGTTCAGATGCTCCATATGTTCTTCCAGGATTGCCATATATGCATTGCCGGTATCACCGTCTGTTTCTGTACCCTTTTCAAATTTATAATCATTTTTCAAAAGGTCTTTGATATGATTGCTCAATTCGGAGCTGTTCATTTTCAGCTCCTGAGCCCATTCATGCCATTCGATTCCCAGGGACATAACAAATACAACTACGATGCCCAGAAGGGCGATAAACATCACCACGCCGGAAATGGCGGAAAGCAGGTCCAGCTTACCCAGGTATTGCAGAAGATTGAGACCGAATACCTTCTGCATGCGGCTGTTCAGACTCCAGAGGGCAGTGATAACAGCTGCGGCACTGATGAAATAGGCGGCCGGAAGGGCGAAGGAAATCACCGTGATAATCGCCTGGTTTACGCCACGCAGAATCGTAAAGAAGATACATGCAAAGGCGTTTGCCACTTTTCGACCGTTTAGATTGATGAACTGATAATCGGCTTCGCAGGAGGCAAATATCTGTAAGAACCAGGTGTATGTGGTGCGATAGATTGTCTCGAAGAAGGAGATGATTGCGGTCCATATCAATACCACAATGGCGGCGGCATAGGTCAGAATCAGGTACACAATGGCGACCAACAGACCCAAAACGATGACGAAGGCCAGAATGGACAGAATCATCTGGAAGCCTTCCTTCGGATTTTTTAAGAAGGAAAAGAAAAGGGACAGGGCACCGGTCAGTAGTAGCATTCCTACAATAATACCAATTTTCTCCAGAGCCTTGGAAACTAACTTGCAGGCGGTGGCCATGAGTAAGAGAGGAAGGCCCACCAGAGCAAGTAAATTGATTTTCGCTATTTTCAGTATTTTCTCCATGGGGTGCCTCCTTTCTAGTCAAATTGTTCCCGCAGATAGGTGATGCTTTGAATGGAGGAACCATCTGAACCCAGATCCAGTTGGATTCGGTCCCCGGATACCGGGTCCTTGTAGATGGCATTTACTTCGCCCATGCCCCATCCAAACAGCAGGGTACCGGTTAGACTGTCCGGCTCTCCGAAAAGACCGTCCTTGGTGTGGCAGACCTTTTGGGCACTCATTCCAAGGGTGACGCCTTTGGGGAAGACCACATTGTTTTTGGTCACATGAATTCCGTATACGGTGCAGCTCTTCCAGTCCGTGGTTTCCGTACCGCGATTTTGCAGATATACGGTAACTCCCCTGGGTTCATCGGTTAAGGTAAGCTTTTCCCCCACCGTCACCTGTTTGGTATAGGTGAGATTCAGATAGGGAAGAATCTCTTCAATGGCTACAATCCGGCGGTCTATTTGTACCTGTCCACAGAAGGTGTCTGCAAGAAGCATTTCCGGCATGGGCTGTATGGACATCCAGTGCTCGGTGAATTCCTCTGGGTTATCCACCCGGATGGAGATGGTGGATGGGGTCTCCGGACTCAGGGTGACACTTTCTTTGTCTGCAGACAGGGAAAGGGCCAGGTTAGTGCTCTGACTGACATAAGGGGAATGAACCCGGTAGGTTCCGGGATGGAGGGAAACCTCCGCTTTGTAAGCGTTGCTTTCATCCAGAGTAACCCTGTAAAGCTTATCGTTCGCAATATTCTGCAGGGTCAGATGAATGTAGAAATTCTCCTGAATATTTTCCTCCAGCATGGATAGTTCCCTGGGGATATCCGTAAAAACAATGGTACATTTACAGTTTCCTTCGTCTAACTTCCCACTGTTTCCGCAGCCGCCTAAGCAGGTGGAAAGGAGCAGGAGGAGAGAAATCAGGACGAGAGTGTGACATCTTCTTCTCTTCATAAGGTATCTCCCTTTTTCTTGTGATGATCGGTTTTGTTCATATGATGT
>CAMAHO010000083.1 GCA_945834545.1 uncultured Lachnospiraceae bacterium
TTTCGCGCGGTGGAGTTTCATATTAGCACACCGTTTTTCCTAAGTCAATGCCTATCATTAAATTTCTGTCATCAATTATAACAGTTCAGGTGCGTCACTGAAAAAGTAGCTGTTTTCATGCTGGTATGTATGCTGTTACACGATTTCATTTAAGATTTCAGTCATCCCGTATTCATTCATAAGCTGCAATAAATAATTATGCTCTGCAAGCCATGATAATAGGTCATTGGTTCGTGTAGATTCCATAATCCAGGTACCAATACTACCCAAGCCAAATACGGTAATAAAGTAATATAGAATCCACAGAAATAAAACACCCTCCAAGGCTCCTACCAGAATTCCGGCTACTTTATCAAGCCAGTGCACAACCGGCAGCTTACTAACCACCTTTGCAGTGAGAAAGAATACGCTGATAAAGCTGTGAGCTATCCCAATGACTGCAATAGAAATAACTGCAGCAATCATACCCACGAACTCTTTTTCAAGATAACTCTGAAGCCCTCTGGATAAAAGAGCCACTATTAAACTGATAATGATAAGAGACACAAAAGATATAATTTCTTTTACCATTCCCTTTTTATAGCCTTGTATCATCTTTCCAAATACAAAAGCTATGACAAGAATAAAAAATATGTCGATACTGATGCTTAAACTCGCATTCATCCTTCGTTCCTCTTTCTACGCTGATTTAATTAAGCTGGATCGTATCAATGCTATCCTCACATACCAGGTGGTATTTATATGGTGATGCTGACGGCAACAAAAGGTGGAAGCTCTTTTCAAAGGTTCCGTTATATTTTTCGAAGCCCTTAAAGGTAAAAATCTGAATCTGTGTTTCGTTATAGATGACCACCTTATCCTTTTCCAGAATGATATCTGTATATTCCATATCAAAGGGTTTCTCCATAACCAGATTGGTTTTTTCATCATAAATCTGTAATAGGTACTTCTCCTCCGACATCTCATTGCGGAATACCAAGGCTATTTCATGCTCACCAAAATAAACGGATTCCAGTTGTTTTTCAAATAGCCTTTCTGCAGAGGATGTGGGAATCTGGTTTCCTTTATATACCATAATGCGACTATCTCCCACAGCAATTGCTGTGCTGTCATTCAGGAATCGAACCTCGGGAACCAGCAGATTTGAATAGTGGTTTGCACTGACCAGAAAATCATTATAATTATCGCCAACCTGTCCTAAATTGTAAAATGCAACATTTGACTTTAATTCTCCTGCATCCAGGAAGAGATAGCTTATGGCAAGCAATTCTCCACCGGGGGATAGATTCAGGCAAAAGGGATAACCGCTCTCGTTCATTCTGGCTTGTCCCGTAAAAAGCATATTCCCATTGGAGTCATAGGTATTAATCCAAGTGATGCTGCCCTCCTCTACCACGGCAGTGACCTTACCGGATGCAGAGACTGCAATATTTTTAACCGGCATATTCGTGGAAATCTGTCCCAATATTTTTTCAGAATTCACCAGGTAAATGATTCGTTCATTATATCCGGATATGGCAGCCACATCCTGACTGACAGCGACCAACAAATCCTGAATTTCAAAGGTTTGATTCCAGGTGACTGTGCCGTCTGCCTGTGTGCAGTGGGCTCCATCCTTACTATAGGTTAGGATTGCCTTGGACAATGCTATGTCATGTGCTCCGCCGGACAATTCCCTGGATACACTCTTTACAATCTCATACCCCTGGTATACGTGCCGATTGTATTGTACAATAATAATCACGCAAACCACAGCCAGAACCAAAACCACCAGCAACAGTCTGTACAAGGAGGACATCCTATGCTGTCGCATTCTTTTCTGGTAATCGTTTCTATCCTTCTGTTTTTGTTTTTCCTCATCCTCTACAAAAAATGTATTTCTATCTGACATATGTTATCCTTTACATCCTTTTGTGAACAAACACACTCATTATACCTTATGGCAATAGAATTTTCCACCCCTCCTGAATATTATCTGGATTTATGATATGGTTCATTTCACAAATATCGGGAATTTTCTCCTGATTTCCATATCGGTTCATACATATGGAAATTAAGGTATCTCCTTTTTTTACCTCATAGGTAATTGGCTCTGCTGCCACTTGATTGGAAATAACTTCTGTGACGGTTTCCTCCGGGACTTTCGGTTCTGGAATCGTTTCAACAGGAATTGCCTCACTGGGAGCAACCTCCGGATTCTCCGAGTTCTCCATCGATGCCGTTTCTCCAGTTGCGCCGGGGTCAGGCAGTTCAGATGCTTCCGATTCGTCCGGGTCTTCCTGTGCCAGCTGTGACTCTGGTTCAGTACCGGCTTGTCCTGTCTCATCCGATGCTGCGTTTTCCTCCAACAGAGCCTGATTCAGATTGTCTTCTGCCACAAGGATGTCCTTGGTCTTTACCGGTTCTTGTACTGGCTCAGCTGCCACCTCTATGCTGTCTGCCATGTTCCTTTGGCCAAACACATTGTACCTTGCATCCTCCAGGGTGTTTTTTGCTGCCTGATAATACTTCTGCACCACCGGCTCCTCCCAGTTCCTGTAAAGAGCGACTCCCAGGAGCGCCGCACAAGCTACAGCCGCATAAGGTATCACAGCTAGTTCCCTCTTCTTTTTCTTTCGATAATAATACGCCGCCTCCTCTCTTCTCTGTTCCTGTCTTTGCTTAACCTCTGTATATTTGGCATCATCCACAACCTCTGCCGGGGGAGTATCCTCCCTGTAATCCATCATGTAATTCAGCATAACGTCGTTCTTTTCCGAAAATTGTGCATACCCTGCTGTGTAGCGGCCTAGCCCTTGCTCAAAGATATGGAAGCCCTCTACCAGCTTCCCATCCAGGATGCGATATCCCAGGAAGGCATAGTCCTTAAAATGCAGTTTCTGTAGCTTATCAATTTCTTGCTTTTGTGCGGCAGATATGTGTGTTCCTTCTTTATTGAGAGAGCTAATCTTTGCCATAGCATATACAAAATAAAAGGTCTTTTCGTCTTCCACCTTCTTTATGCCATATAATGCAACTCCAACAGGCTTGTCCACAGCTCTATCATTGAGCTGCTTCATGTAGGCAACAGCATAGTCCTCCACATAGATTTTGTTTCTGGGGTCTGCCTCCCCGATTTGTGTAATACTTTTAGGTAATTCCATAAAAACACCTCCATTCACAATATAGCATTCTGAATGGAGGCTTTTTGTCATTTTATAGAGGTATACCTACAATTATTTCGACAGATTATTCAAAGCGGTAAACTGTTGTGCTGTCGTACTCCTTCCCCTCTCCAAATACACAGCTGGGGAAGTTTGCATGATGAATGGTATCCGGATAAAACTGTGTTTCAAGGCACAGTCCACTTCTCTTCTGATAAGGCGTTTTATTCTTTCCCTGGGTGGGTGCTATACAGTTCCCAGCGTAGAACTGCACACCAGGCAAAGTGGTGTAGGTTTTCATCACTCTTCCGCTTAATGGTGCCCATACAGTTGCGATATGCTGCAGGCTCCCATCGTAATCATCTACTACCCAGTTATGATCATATCCCTGGGTTAACAGCAGCTGCTCAAAGGAAGCATTGATTTCTTTTCCGATGACCTTTTTCTCTGTGAAATCCATAGGAGTACCCTTGACTGTTGCTATCTCCCCGGTAGGAATGGCTCCTGCAACCACAGGCGTATAGTGGGATGCCTTCAAAAACAATGCATGGTCCTCTATGTTCTTTCCACAGTCATGTCCATCCAAATTAAAATAGGTATGGTTGGTATAATTCAGGATAGTGAGTTTATCGCTGGTTCCGTGATAATGGAGACTTAGGCCGTTCTCCTCGTCCAAAGAATAGGTGACAGAGGTCTTCTTGTTTCCGGGGAATCCCATGTTGCCGTCCTTATCCTCCAGGGTAAAGGTCACCTCCTGTTCTCCTACTTCTGCATCCCATACCTGCTTATGATATCCATTCTCAAAATCACTATGTAGGTTGTTCACGCCATCATTGACAGCTAACTGACAGGTCTTACCCTCCATTTCAAAGCTGGCACCGCCAATACGGTTGGCGCTGGGGCCTATCACTGTGCCAAAAAAGCTGCCGTTTTGATAGTAATCCTCTACTGTGTCATATCCAAGAACCACATCATCCACTTTTCCGTTTTTGTCAGGCACCATCAGGCGAATCAAGATAGCTCCCAAATTGGTAACCACTGCCTCCATACCCTTTTCATTTTTTAAGGAATAGGTCTGAATCTTCTTGCCATCCTTGCCAATCCCAAACTCACATACTTCTACTGCCATTCTCTTTCCTCCATATTACATTTCTACTCTTCCGTCCAAGGCTCTCATAAGGGTGATTTCGTCAATGTACTCCAGGTCACCGCCTACCGGCACACCACTGGCGATTCTTGTCACCTTAATTCCCGTGGGTTTTATCAGCTTACTGATATACATCGCTGTGGTCTCCCCTTCCAAGCTGGAATTAGTGGCAATGATCACTTCCTCCACATCATCCTTTAGTCGCTCAATCAATTCCTTAATTTTAATATCTTGTGGACCGATTCCTATCATCGGCGAAATCGCCCCGTGCAGCACATGATAGACCCCCTCATACTTCTGGGTTTTCTCATATGCAGCCAAATCCCTGGAATTTTCCACCACCATTATGAGCTTATGATTCCGTTTCTGGTTTGCACATACGGGACACAGCTCCGTATCCGTTAAGGTAAAACAATTCTTGCAATACTTGATATTGGCCCTGGCATCTATCATCACCTTGGCGAGACGATTCACCTTTTCCTGAGGCATACTGATGAGATGAAAGGCCAGCCGCTGAGCGGACTTATTGCCGATTCCGGGAAGGGCTGCAAATTCCTCAATTAATTTATTGATATATCCGCTATACAAGTCCATTAGAAAGGAAAGCCTCCGCCCAATCCTCCGGCAAGGCCGCCCATCATCGCACTACCTGCTTCGTCTGCCTTCCTAAGTGCCTCATTGGTAGCCGCCAAAATCAAATCCTGGAGCATTTCAATATCATCCGGATCTACCACCTCTTCAGAAAGAGTAATCTTGGTTACCTCCTTCTTACCTGTAACAGTTACCTCTACTGCGCCACCCCCTGCAGCTGCAGTAAACTCTTTGGATTCCAGTTCCTTCTGGCCCTCCTCCATCTGCCTCTGCATTCTTTGTGCCTGCTTCATTAAATTGCTCATGTTGCCGGGCATACCACCCGGAAATCCGCCTCGTTTTGCCATCCTGTTTCTTTCCTTTCCATACTATTACTGCCTGGGCCAAAGCCCTTTGTTATGAAACCTTTGGTTGGTTTTTCACCTGTTATATGCATTCAGAAGGATTACTCATCCTCCTCATCTGCTACCTCAATATCAAACTGAATGTCTTTCTCCAGATTAATGTAGCTATCCTCCTGTTCTCTTTTGGAGTTTGCCCTTTCATATGTGATTTCCACTTCCTTTTGGATAAAATCCGAAAGCAGCTTTTGTACAGCCTCTCTGTGTACTTCATCTGCAAAGAAGTCCGCGACGGTTCCTTCTGATACCAACATCAGCTTATTGTCGTTGCTTAAGCTGATCACTGATTTTTTCAGCATGGCTTTTAACATGCCCTCTGCTCCGTCTACAATGGATACCCACTGAGAAGCGATTTGTTTCACATCCTCACTGACAGCTGCCGGTAGCTTGGGTTTTTCCTTCTTCTTTCCAACCTCTTCCTGAGGGATACTCTGGGTCTGTACTACGAAATCTCCCTGGTCTAATCGCTCCTCTACCTGCCTTACCCGGTCCAAGACAGATTGGTAGTCCTTCTCCATCTGGGGCTGACACAGCTTAATCAGTGCAATTTGTACCAGGATACGTTTCTGGGTTGCATATCGGATTTGGTTGCTCAGCTCCGAAAATATTCGGATATAGCGAATGACCCTATCCAAGTCAAGCAATCCGGCCTCTTCCTTTAAAAGCTTTAGATTGTCCGAGGACATATCCACCACTTCCTCCATCTTGTCTGAGGTTTGCACCAGCATCAGATTCCTCAGATACCACACAAAGTCATTGACGAACTGTACCAGCTCTCTGCCCTGCATTACAACCTCCTCCAGCAAGGAGATACAGGCAGAAACATCCTTCTGTATGACACACCGAAGCAATCTGGAGAAAACCGTTGTATCTACTGCTCCCAACACATCCAAAGCCTTGTCCATGGTTAGCTCCTGTCCAATGTGAAAGGCAATACACTGATCCAAAAGACTAAGAGCGTCTCTCATAGAGCCGTCAGCCACCTTAGCCACATAGCGCAGCGCTTTTTCTTCCGCTGCTACTCCTTCTTTTTCCGTTAATTCTCTTAACCTATCTGTAATGGTATCCAGGGATATTCTCTTAAAGTCATACCTTTGACACCTGGACAAAATCGTTGCAGGAATTTTGTGCACCTCTGTGGTCGCCAAAATAAAAATCACATAGCTTGGTGGCTCCTCCAGGGTTTTCAGCAGGGCGTTAAAAGCCCCTGTTGAGAGCATATGAACCTCGTCAATAATGTAAACCTTGTATTTTCCCTCCGCAGGAGAATAGGCCACCTCATCTACGATTTCTCTGATATTATCCACACCATTGTTGGAGGCAGCATCAATCTCTATCACATTCATACTGGCTCCGGAGGCTATGGCCTTACAGGTGTGACATTCCCCACAGGGACCATCCTGAGTGGGATGCTCACAGTTGACCATCCTTGCTACAATCTTAGCAACGGTGGTCTTTCCCGTTCCTCTTGTCCCGGTAAAAAGATAAGCATGTCCTATTCTCCCTGCCGCAATCTGATTTCGTAGTGTAGTAACGATATGCTCCTGACCCTTTACATCAGCAAAGGTGGCAGGCCTGAATTTACGATACAGGGCTGTATATGACATGCTATTCTCTCCTCAATCCTATTTCACTTCTTTAATCGCCAAAGCAGATTCCTAACAGCTTTGCCTCTTTCACAATAGAGGCATCCGGTGAAACCATTTTTAACTTCCCGGCTACATCCTCCAAAGGAACCTTTACGATTTCTCTGTTTTTGTAGCCCACCATAAAGCCATACTGACCATCCAAAATCAGTTTTCCTGCTTCCGCTCCTAAACGGCTTGCAAATACTCTGTCGTAAGGGCAAGGGCTTCCGCCTCTCTGGGTATGTCCGGGCACGGTCACTCTAACCTCCCTGCCTGTCTTTTGTAAGATTCTGTCAGCTATCTCGTAAGATACAGAAGGATATTTCTTGCTGGCCAGTTTCTTCTTGTAATCCTTTTTAGACAGAGCTGCATCCTCCTTGGAGATAGCACCCTCTGCTACCGCTACGATAGTGAAACGGCTGCCGTTCTTTTCTCTTTCCTCTATCTTCTCAATCACCTTATCGATATCATAAGGAATCTCAGGAATCAGGATGATGTCTGCACCTCCTGCCATACCGGCATTCAGGGTTAACCAGCCAACCTTATGTCCCATAACTTCCACAATAAAGACTCTGCCGTGAGAAGCAGCCGTGGTATGGATACAGTCAATCGCGTCCGTCGCCACATTCACCGCACTCTGGAAACCGAAGGTCATATCTGTTCCCCACAAATCATTGTCAATGGTCTTAGGAAGCGTGACTACATTTAAGCCTTCCTGACGCAGTAAATTTGCTGTCTTGTGAGTTCCGTTTCCACCCAGGATAACCAGGCAATCCAGCTGAAGCTTATGGTAGTTTTGTTTCATAGCTTCCACCTTGTCCAACCCATTTTCATCCGGGTCCTGAATGGTTTTAAAAGGGGTTCGGGAGCTTCCCAAAATGGTGCCGCCCTTGGTTAAGATTCCAGAAAAGTCATTGCCTGTAAGCATACGGAAATTTCCGTAAATCAAACCCTTATACCCATCTAAGAAACCATAAATCTCCACCTTTTGTTTATCATTCACTAAGGTTTTTACCACTCCGCGCATCGCCGCATTTAATGCCTGGCAATCTCCGCCGCTTGTCAGCATACCGATTCTCTTCATCTTTCCTCCAATCTGTTACCCCAACCGGGAAACCTTGCTTGTGATTGTTTTTCTCTTTTTTAGGCCGAACAGACTAAAACAGATAAAGATATTATACCCCAAAAATCCTGTTTTTGTAAACCTAATTTCGCCTTGAAAATCCCGTGAAAAAGGGGTAGAATAGGTCGTTGTGTTAACCAATTGGAGAGATAGAGGAATACAAATGAAAAAAAAGGATTTTATACAAGGAGCAAAGGATGGCTTGCCCATTATGCTGGGCTATCTGGCTGTCAGCTTTAGCCTTGGTATTATGGTAGTATCAGGTGGCTTAAGCGTTTTTCAGGGAGCTCTGATGAGTC
This sequence comes from uncultured Lachnospiraceae bacterium, assembly GCA_945834545.1. Taxonomy (GTDB): domain Bacteria; phylum Bacillota; class Clostridia; order Lachnospirales; family Lachnospiraceae; genus Acetatifactor. Next base: position 8,333 of record CAMAHO010000083.1, read on the forward strand.
TTACCAATGTGACCAGCGCCGGAGAATTTGCCGGTTTGCAGATCATACTGGCTTCAGGGACTTTAGTGGAAATGATTTTAACCCAGGTAATCATAAATCTGCGTTATGCTCTGATGAGCTTATCTTTGAGCCAGAAGATTGATTCTGGTGTAACCCTTTGGCAACGCCTGGTGATTGCCTTTGCAAATACAGATGAAATTTTCGCTGTGGCTATGAACCATGCCAAGTCCCTGACCTTTCCTTATATGGTGGGTCTGGAGCTTTTTCCCGTCCTGGGCTGGACAGCCGGCACTGCCCTGGGCAGCATTGCCTATCATCTCATGCCCGAATCCGTCACCACTGCTATGAATGTTATGCTCTATGGCATGTTTATCGCCGTGGTGTTGCCCGTTGCAAAGGCAAAAAAATCTGTTCTCATGGTCGCCTGTCTGTCCATTGCACTTAGCTGCCTGTTTACCTATGTGCCGTTCTTGTCCTTTGTACCTGCCGGCATAGTCATTATTCTCTGTACCGTAATTGCAGCGGCTGTAGGCTCTCTTCTCTTTCCTATCAGCACAGAGGAAGAAACGGAGGCTGAAGTATGATTTACCTATATATCGCAGTGATGGCGCTGGTTACCTATCTGATTCGTATGCTGCCACTGACCATTTTTCAGAAAAAAATAAAGAATCGCTTCCTGCGATCCTTCCTTTACTATGTTCCCTATTCCTGCCTTATGGCAATGACTTTTCCGGCGGTTTTATATGCTACCAACAATATGATCAGCGCAATCTG